>JACDAN010000181.1 GCA_013695385.1 Actinomycetota bacterium
GGCGTGAGTCGTGGCAGCCCCACAGCCTCGAAGGAGGCCCGGATGTCCTCTCAGCCGTTCACAACGTGTGTAGGCGTGTCAGCTAGCCGGCCGGAGGCCGGATCAGGATCCGGCCGTCGAGCTCCTCCGGCACGAAGGGCAAGCTCCTCTCGTTCAACCAGCTCTGGATCTCGCTCATGAGCTCGGCGCAATCGCGCTTCCCGTCACCGTCGCCACAGGGCACCTCGACGAGGACTGCGCCACTGTCCTCGACAGTTGCGGCTTCCAGGCCGTGCTCGGACAGGAGCTCAACAACGGCTTGCATGCCCCGGTTCTGCCCCGAGGAGGCCACCGGAAACCCGATATCGTCCTCGCCGCCATGGCGGTAGCAACCGAGCGCGAGTACGGCCTTTTCATCAACGGCGAGTCGACCGAGCCGAAGGCCGGGGGCGTCACCGAATTGAGCGAGCCGGCGACCGGCGAGCCGCTCGCGCGGGTTGCCCTGGCTTCCGAGCAGGACGTCGACCGCGCAGTCGACGCCGCGCGCGCCGCGCTCGACGGCGACTGGGGCAGGACGCCGCCGACCGAGCGCTCCCGCCTCTTGCACGCCCTGGCCGACGCGATCCAGGCGAACCGCAAGGAACTGGCGGAGCTCGAGGTACGGAACGTCGGCAAGGCGATCTCCTCCGTCAAGGCCGAGCTCCACCAGGGCGTGGAGAACTTTCGCTTCTACGCGTCTGCGATCGGGTCGATCGCCGGGCGCTCCAATCCGATCGGCGGGTCGCTCCTCTTCTACTCCTTGAAGGAGCCGGTTGGCGTCGCCGGCCAGATCGTGCCCTGGAACTACCCGCTGATGATGACGACCTGGAAGCTGGCGCCGGCGCTCGCCGCCGGTTGTTCAGTCGTTCTCAAGCCGGACTCTGCGACACCGTTGACGGCGATTCGCATGGCCGAGCTCGCCGGTGAGGTGGGCTTCCCGCCCGGCGCGATCAACGTCGTCCCTGGAGAAGGAAAGACGGTTGGGGCATACATGGTCAAGCACCCCGGCATCGACAAGATCGCCTTCACCGGCTCGACCGAGACAGGAGCGGAGATCATGCGGCTCGGCTCGGACTCGATCAAGCGTCTGACCCTCGAGCTCGGCGGGAAGAGCCCGAACCTGGTGTTTGCCGACGCGGACCTCGGGGATGCGATCCCGAGCTCGGTCTGGTCGATCTACTACTCCGCGGGCCAGAGCTGCGAGGCGCGATCCCGCGTCCTCGTCGAGCGTCCCCTCTATGACGAGTTCGTCTCGAGGTTCGCCGAGGCTGCGAAGAGTTTGAAGGTGGGCGATCCGCTCGAGTCCGAGACCCAGATGGGCTCGCTCGTCTCACAAGAGCACCGTCAGAAGGTGCACGGATACGTCGGAAGGGGCGTCGAGGAAGGCGCGGAGCTCGTGACCGGCGGCGAGCCCACCGACGGCAACGGCGCCTTTTATCCGCCCACTGTGCTCGCGAAGGTCGACAACTCCATGGCCGTCGCCCAGGAGGAGATCTTTGGCCCCGTCGTCACCATCATCCCCTTCGACGACGAGGAGGACGCCGCAAGGATTGCGAACGATTCACGCTACGGGCTGATGGCGACCGTCTGGACCGGTGACCCGGCGAAAGGGCACCGGCTGGCGCGGCGGATCAAGGCCGGCACCGTCGGGATCAACATGCCGTACACCGCCTTTCCCGGAATTCCCTTCGGCGGCTACAAGCAGTCAGGGTTCGGCCGCGAGCTCGGCCTCGACTCGCTCGAGCTCTACCTGGAGACGAAGAGCGTGATCGTCTCGACCTCGCCGAAGCCGTTCAACCCGTTCCAGCTCTAGCGCCGGTGCGCTACCGGTGGGCGGTGCTGGCGGCGGGCACCGCCGCGCAGGCGGGCCTCGCGGCCGTTTTCATCGGCGTGCCGGTGCTCGCTCCGGCGCTGCGTGACGAGTTCGACCTGACGCTCTCGCAGGTGGGGCTCGCGATCTCGGCCTTGTGGATCGGGCCCATCCTGACCCTGCTGGGCTGGGGCATGCTCGCCGACCGCTTCGGCGAGCGCGCGATCCTGGCCGGTGGGCTCGCGGTCTGCGGTGCGCTGACCGCGGCGGCCGGCCGGGCGGGTGATTTCGGGATGTTTCTGGCGCTGATCCTCATCGCGGGCGCGTTCGGTGCGAGTGTCAACGCCGCTAGCGCGCGGGCGGTGATGCAGTGGTTCCCACCGGAGGAGCGAGGGCTCGCTCTCGGCATCCGGCAGACGGCGATCCCACTGGGCGGCGGGTTCGCGGCCCTGACGCTCCCGTTCGCCGAGCACTCCGGAGGCATCGAGGCAGCGTTCGGCCTGCTGGGTGCCTACTGCATCGTAAGTGCGACGGTCGCCGCCGTCCTCATCCGCGAGGCGCCTGCCCGGGACCCCGAGCTCGAGCGTGCGGTGGTTCCCTGGTCGCTGCGGGACCGGCAGGTCTGGACGTTGTCGTTCGGAAGTGCTCTGTACCTCTTCGCCCAGGTGCCGGTGATGTCGTTCACCGTGCTCTTCCTCCACGATGCCCACGGGGTCTCGGAGACTGCTGCGGCAGGGGTGCTCGTCGGTTGCCAGGTCGGAGCTGCCGGCGGGCGGATCGGAGCTGGTTGGGTCTCTGACCTGCTTGGCAACCGCCTGAGGCCGCTGCGGTGGATCGGCTTGGCTAGCGCCGCCACGCTGCTCGCGACGGCGCTCGTCGCCGACGGTGCGGTGCCGGTGATCGTCGTCATGCTCGTTCTCGCCAGTGCGATCTCGATGTCGTGGAACGGCCTGTCCCTGACGGCTGCAGCCGAGCTCGCCGGCAGGGCTCGAAGCGGGGCAGCCATCGGTTTTCAGCAGACGATGCTGTCGGTGGTCGGCGTCGGGGTGCCGATCACATTCGCTGCGATCGTGGAGTCGACGTCGTGGCAGGCGGCGTTCGGACTCTCGGCGCTCGGGCCGCTCGCGGGCTGGTGGATGCTCGGGACTTTGCGGGAGCGGGTATGAGCCAGAGATGCGTCTGTATCCGGAGCTGCGCGGGCCGCGAGTCCGCGCATTGGTCGCCGATCTCGCCTCGATCCTCCTCCTGGTCCTCTTCGCGTTCGCGGGCCTGAAAGTCCACGACGCCGTCGACCGGCTCGCGGTTCTCGGCGAGGGTGTCCAGGCGACCGGCGGCGTCGTGCAGGACGGATTCGACTCCGCGGCGGAGGCCGTCGATGGGACGCCGGTGGTCGGCGATGACATCGCCGACGGGCTTCGCTCGGCCGGCGAGGGGTCGGGCGGCGAGGTCGTCGAGCTCGGAGAGCGGGGAGAGGACGGCGCCCGCGATCTCGCAGATCTCCTCGGTTTCGTCACCTTCGCCCTACCGGGGCTTCTTCTGCTGACTCGGTGGCTCCCGGGCCGAATCGTGCAGGTCAGGAAGCTCCGGGCCGCATCGCAGGTCTTGGGCGACGGTGGAACGCCCGAGCGCCGGCGGCTGCTCGCTATGCGCGCGGCGTTCTCGCTGCCCTACGGCCAGTTGCTCACGTACACCCGGGATCCGCTGGGAGATCTCGAGGACGGCCGCTACGACGCTCTCGTAGCAGCCGCCCTAGAAGACGCCGGGCTCAGATCCAGCTGAGCTCCTGCTGCAAGATCGGCACCGCGAAGTAGAACGCAAACGCGAGCGCCGAGACGTACATCAGCGGATGCACGCGGGCCCATTGGCCCTGGCAGATCCGAATCCAGACGTAGACGATGAATCCGGCTGCAATGCCGTCCGTGATCGAGAAGGTAAACGGCATGAACATGATCGCGACCGCGGCTGCGAGACCGAGTGCGATGTCGTGGAAGTCGATCCCGGCGAGGCGCCGCTCCGGCGTGGTGGGCCGGCGTGCGGCAGCGGGTTCGCCCTGGCCTGGGTCGTGGCGGAGCGGATCGCCCGACTCGACCTCGGCCTCTTCCTCGATCTCGGTCAGGACGGAGATCATCAGCCAGCCGACGATGATCAATGCAGGCGCCGTGGCCTGCGGCGGCACCATGCCGATCAGCGGTGCCAGGAACATGAACGGGAAGAAGAGGAATCCCGTCACGACGCTCACCCAGCCCGTCCGGCCACCGACACCGACACCCGACGCCGATTCGATGTAGGTCGTCGCCGAGGAGGCCGACGCGAAGCCGCCGACGGCTGCAGCGGCCGAGTCCACCAGCAGCGGTTTCCCGATCTCGGGCATCTCGCCTCGCTCGTCGAGGTAACCCGCCTGCCGGCCGACGCCGACGAGCGTGCCCATCGTGTCGAAGAAGTCGGCGAGGAAGAGCGTGAACGCGAGCGTCAGCGCCGCGATGACCGGCAGCGTCGAGAACGCGTCGAAGCTGATGTCGCCGACCAGGCTGAAGTCCGGAGTCGAGAAGATGTCGTCCGGCCACTTGGCATAGCCGAGGTTCTCGGGATACACGTCGGCGGCGTAGTTGACGATGGTCGCGAAGACTGTCGTCAGGATGATCCCGAGCAGCAGGTCGCCGGGGAAACCGCGGGCCCGCAGACCGATCGTGATCAGCAGCCCGACGATCGTGATGATCACGGGCCAGGTCGTGAAGGCGGCGAGGTCGACGGGGGTCGGTGAGGTGCGGCCCTGGACGAGCCCCGAGTTGTAGAGCCCGATGAACGCGATGAAGAGGCCGATCCCGATCGCGATCGCCTTCTTCAGCTCGAGCGGGATCGCCCGCATGATCGCCTCGCGCAGGCCGAGGAGGACAAGGATCGTGATCGCCACGCCTTCGAGGACGACTAGGCCCATCGCCTCCGGGAAGCCGAGCCCGTTGTCGGCGACGAGCGTGAAGGCGACGACGGCGTTGAGCCCGAGGCCCGGCGCGATCGCGTAGGCCATGTTCGTGTAGAGGCCCATGATGATCGTCATCACCCCGGCGACGAGACACGTGGAGGTGAGGACGGCGTCGAAGGGCAGGCCGGCCTCTTCGAGGCCGGGGACTCCCGCGAACCCGAGGATCGCGGGGTTCACGAAGATGATGTAGGACATGACGATGAAGGTCGTCATGCCCGCGACCGTGTCGCGTCCGGGAGTCGTCCGGTTCTCCCGGAAGCGGAAGCGCCTACCGAACGCTGAACGTTCGAACGACGCGGCAAGCTCACTCATGCAGCTGCTCCTTTCCGCAGGTCCGTGCTGAGTACGACTCTAAACCGCCGTCTCGATCACGTTTTCCACATCGGTGACGGTGCGGGGGCAAATCGGATCGGCGGGACGCTGGAAGAGGATCAGGCGTGTGCTCTCGCGGTGTCGTGGATGGAGGAGGCCGGCCTGGAAGTCGAGCTCGACGAGCGTGGGAATGTCGTGGGTCGGTTGCGCGGGACGAAGCCCGATCTGCCCGAGGTGTGGACGGGTTCCCACCTCGACTCGGTGCCGAGAGGCGGCAGGCTCGACGGAGCCCTCGGTGTCGTCGCCGGCCTGGAAGCCGTGATGGCCGTAGGCCGATCCGAGCGGACCCTCGGCGTCGTTGTCTTCCGCGACGAGGAGACGGGATGCCACGGGAGTCGCTGGCGTGCGCGGAGCGCGCCGCTGCCCGGGTTTTACGTCGAGCTCCACGTCGAGCAGGGCCCGGTCCTCGCGAGCGCGGGCGCGCCGCTCGGTGTGGTCACCTCGATCGCGGGCATCGTCCGTTGCACGCGCGAGTTCTCGGGGAGGGCCGACCATGCAGGGACGACTCCGATGAGCGCCCGGCGTGACGCGCTGACCGCTGCAGCGGAATACGTCCTCGAGGTTCGCGACCGGGCGGCGGCGATCGACGGCGCCGTGGCCACGGTGGGGCAGCTGGAGGTCAAGCCGGGGGCCGCCAACGTGATCCCGGAATCTGCGCGTGTCACGGTGGACGCGAGGGCGCCCGACCTGGAGCGCCTCGACCGCTTGATCGCGGCGCTCGCGTTGGAGGATGCGCACTACCGCATTCCGCCGGCCGCGATGTCGGAACAGGTGCGCGCCGTTCTGGGAGAGGAGGTCGAGCGCCTCGGGCTGACAGTCGTCGAGCTGCCGTCAGGAGCAGGACACGACGCGGCACCGCTGGCCGCCGCAGGAGTCGAAGCCGGGATGCTCTTCGTCCGCAGCCTCAACGGCGGCGCGAGCCATTGCCCGGAAGAACACTCCAGCGACGAAGACATCGCGCTCGCCGTGCAAGTGCTCACGGCAGCCCTCCGCAGGCTCTCGAACCCCAAGTAATAGTCTGTTACTTGGGGCTGAAACGATGCCGAGTTGGCACGTTGTCGTGCCGCCCGAGGAACGACAGTAGGGGAGTGCCGACGATCGCGCCGCGAATTTCCCAAAGACTGCTCGAAGCCATCGTCCGGCTCGACGACAGGACTGTCCCGATCGCAGAGACATCGCACCGAGTCGGACAGGAAGCCGAGCGACTAAACCTGACGAGGCCTAGCTACGAGCGCGTTCGCGAGATCGTGCATGAGTCCCGGAGGATCAGGCGTCACCGCCCGACAACCGCATCCGTGCTCGTCGACGTTGCGCTCCGCGTGCGTCCACCCGAGGCCGTCGTCGATCACCTCTCGGGGGTCGGAATAGCGTCCCTCAACCGGTAACCGAGCCCAAGTAACAGCCTGTTACTAGGGATCTAGCGCTCGCGAAACGAGATGGGCTGGGCGCCCTCCCACAGCGTCAGCCGGCCGAGCTCCTTCAGCTGCTCGATCCCCTCGACGAGTGTGGCGAAGTGATTCGCCCAGAGCTGGCCCGCCTTGCTCGCGAAGTTGCAGTAGCCGTACGGAAACAGAAGCTCCGTTTCGCTCACGGGTCCCGGGTAGAGGGCGATCTCGCCCGGGTGCGGGTAGCTCGTCGCGTTCTCCGGGCCGATTCCGAGGTCGCGGTCGCCCCAGGGGATCCAGTTCGACTCGCCGCTCCAGCGGCAGTGGATGATCCGGTCCTCGAGGGGGAGGATCGACCGGAAGGCCGCGCAGGTCTGCGGCGCCAGCTCCTCCTCCCAGCGGGCGACGAAGCGAAGTCCGGCTGCCTCGATCTCGAGCACGGCCGGAACCTACTCCAACGACGAGATCCAGGAGCCGAGCGCCTCTCGCTCCTCGTTTGTCATCCCCGTGACATTTCCGAGAGGCATCGCCTTCGAGTCGACCGACTGCGCCTTGATCGCGTCCGCCTGCGACTCGATCTGCTCGAGGGTGTCGAGCTCTACTCCGCCGGGCGGCGACTCGAACCCCTCTTGCGTCGGCGTCTGCGAATGGCACGGGACGCAGCGCTGCTGGACGATCGCCTGCGCCTCCTCAGCGCTCACCGCTCTCGACGGTCCGCCTCCTCCATCACCGTCGTCCGGCCGGATTGCGACCGCCAGGGCGGCGACGGCAACGGCCGCCGTGACGGGAATCCACCAGACCGTCCGGCCGGCGTGGCGCAAATTGAAGAAGTGCCGCACCCACGCCCCAATGAGGACGAGCGCGACCAGGACGAGCCACTGCCGGTCATGTCCGTAGGTGAACGGGAAGTGGTTCGAGATCATCGTGAAGACGACCGGGAGCGTGAGATAGTTGTTGTGCACCGACCGGCGCTTTGCCTCGAGGCCGGGCGCCGCGTCAGGCTTGCGGCCGGTCTCCTTCGCTCGGATCAGCTCCCAGTGCGCCGGGATGATGTTGAAGAGGACGTTCCCGGCCATGATCGTGCCGAGCATCGCGCCCACCTGGAGGTAGGCCGCCCGTCCGCTGAAGACCTCGCTCGCACCGTAGGCCGCGGCCGCCACGAGTCCGAGCAGAAGGACGCCGAGCAGAAGCTCGCTGCGAAGGACACGGCAGGCGAGGTCGTAGAGGAGCCAGGCGATGCCGAGCCCCATGAGGCTCAGCGTGATCGCCGCGGCCGAGGAGATGTCTCTGACGGACTCGTCGACGAGGTAGGTGTCGGCGTCGAAGTAGTAGAGGACGACGAGCAGCGCGAAGCCCGACAGCCACGTCGCGTAGGCCTCCCACTTGAACCAGTGCAGCGGCTCCGGGAGCTCTCGCGGCGCGACCGTCCACTTGGAGATCCGGTAGAAGCCGCCGCCGTGGATCTCCCAGGTTTCGCCGCCGACCCCGTCCTCGACGTCTCGACGCTCGCGCGGCCTTCCAAGGTGGTTGTCGAGGGCAACGAAATAGAAGGACGTTCCGATCCAGACGATTCCTGCGACGACGTGCAGCCATCGGATTAAGAGGTCGAGCCAGTCGTTCCAGTACGGGTCGATCACCGTTCCAGCCAGCGGCTTCGCGCGATTGCGACGAGTTCCCGGATGCCGGTCTCGATCTCCTCCTCGTGCGACCGCTCGAGGCGCTCCCGAAGGATCGGAAGGATCTCGGCTCGCGAGCGGCCGTCAACGAAGACGACGAAGCGGAAGCCGAACTTCTCCTCGTAGACCTGGTTCAGGTAGGCGAGCTCGGTGATCACAGCGGGCTCCTCGCCGGTTTGCTCGGGCGAGGGCTCGCCAATCCGGGGGTGCGTCCCGAGAGCTTCCACCTTGTCGCCGTCGGAGAGGGAGAGCGCCACGTCCTCGGCGCGGTCGAGCGGCTCGTCGATCTCTGCAAGGAGGTCGACGAGAAGTGGGCGCCCGCTGAAGAGCTCCTCGAGCTCCTCGACCGTCAGCTTCCGCGGTAGCTCGCGCATCCGTATGGGGAGACGAGGAGCGGGACGTGGTAGTGCCCATCGTCGAGTGCGACCTCGAGCTCCACGCGGCGGAAGAACGGTGACGGGGGGTGGAAGACGAGGCGATAGTCGCCGGGGTCGAGGCCCGAGGCGAGCTCCGGGATCCGGCCGTCCTCGTCCGTCTGCCCGGAACCCACCGGATCGTCTCCGTGCAGAAGCTCGACCCGGACGCCTCGTGCGGGCTCGCCGCGGCCGGTGTCAAGGACGTGTGTCGACAGCGATGCGCTCACGAGAGGAACTTTCTCGCCTGAGTGCGATGTTCCCGCGCGATCTCGCTTTCGTCCGCTCGCGCGAGCTGCCCGTCGCCCACGACCTCGGCTCCATCGACGTAGAGGCGATCCACCCGGTGAGGCCCAGAGAACACGAGGCCGGCGACGGGGTCGGTCGCCCCGCCGAGCTCCAGACCGTCCGTTCGCCATACGGCGACATTCGCACGCTTGCCGGCCTCCAGTGAGCCGATGTCGTCGCGCCGCAGAACATCCGCGCCCCCCCGAGTTCCGAGCCGTAGGGCCTCCCGGGCGGTCATCGCCTCGGGCCCCCCTCGGCCCCGGGCGACGAGGAGCGCCTGCTTCACCTCGAGGAAGAGGTCGCTGCGCTCGTTCGAGGCCGACCCGTCCACCCCCAGCCCGACGGGCGATCCGGCGTCGACGAGGTCGCGCACCGGCGCCACGCCGGCGCCGAGGCGTAGGTTGGAGGTCGGGCAGTGCGCGACGCCTACGTGCAATTCGCCGAACCGCCGAACGTCGTCCGGGGAGAGGTGGACGCAGTGCGCGCACCAGACGTCGTCCGCGAGCCAGCCAACCTGATCCAGATACTCGACCGGGCTGCAGCCATACAGCTCCCGGCAGTACGCATCCTCCTCCACGGTCTCGGCGAGATGGGTGTGGAGCGCAGCACCGTGCTTCCGCGCCAGCTCCGCCGACTCGACCATCAGCTCCTTCGTCACGGAGAACGGCGAGCACGGCGCGACGGCGACGTCGAGCCCGCGCTCAACCAGCGCCTCGGTCTCCGCAAGGATCGTGTCCCGGTCCTCGACGAGCTCGTCGGGCGGCAGGCCGCCCTGCGATTCGCCCAGATCCATCGAGCCCCGGCCGAGAACCAGGTGGACGCCGAGCTCGGACGCCGCGCGGAGCAGCCCCTCGATCACGTCCGGCTGCCCCCGCGGGAAGACGTAGTGGTGATCGAAGACGGTGGAGCAGCCCGACAGCGCGAGCTCGGCGAGCCCCGTTCGCGCCGCCGCGTACTCGGCGTCGCCGTCGAGCCGCGACCAGATCGGGTAGAGCGTCTTCAGCCAGGTGAAGAGGTCGGCCTGCTGCGCCCGCGCTCTCGTCAGGGTCTGGTAGAGGTGGTGGTGGGTGTTCACGAGGCCGGGGGTGACGATCGCCCCGGCGACATCGACGGTCTCGTCTGCTTCCGGGCGGCTGCCACTACCGGCTTCCGCGATCAGCCCGTCTTCCAGGAGCACCCAGCCGTCCTTGTGCTCCGTCCCGGCGTCGTCCATCACGACGACATGGGCGCTGTGGAGGATGATGCTCAAGCCCGTAGCGGGACGAGCTCGAAGCGGTCCACGTCAACGAGTCCGCGGTCGGTGATCTTCAGGCTCGGGATCACGGACAGGGCGAGGAACGCCATGGTCTGGAACGGTGAGGGCAGCTCGCAGCCGAGCGACCGCGCCGCCTCCACGCAGGCGCGGCTGGAAGCGATCACCTCGTCGAGCCCGGCGTCCGACAGCAGACCGGCGATCGGGAGCTGCAGCTCGGCCTGCACGATCCCGCCGTCGACCACGACCACGCCGCCCCCCGTGTCGGAGAGGCGCCGAACCGCGCGCAGCATGTCGTCGTCCTTGACGCCGACGACGACGATGTTGTGCGCGTCGTGCGCAACGGTCGAGGCCAGCGCCCCGGACTTCAGCCCGAAGCCGCGTACGAATCCTAGGCCGACGCGTCCGGTCCCGAGATGCCGCTCGACGACCGCGATCTTCAACAGGTCACGCTCCGGGTCGGAGACGGCCTTTTCTCCGTCGACCTTCGGGTCATCGGTGAGCGAATCGGTGACGATCTGGTCAGGCACGATCCCGATCACCCGCGCCTGACCGGCGTCTTCCCACGGCACGACGAAATCGTTCGTCGAGAGAGGCCGGATCCGGACGGTGTGGCGAACCCACTCTGGCACGTCGAGCTTCGGGATCTCGCCGACGGGGCGGCCCGCCTTCAGCACGAGCTCCGGGTCGAACCGCTCGAGGTCGGGAAGAACGAGCACGTCGGCCTGGTACCCCGGTGCCAGCGCGCCGAAGTCGCGGAGCCCGTGCCACAGGGCGGGGTTGAGGGAGGCCATCACGAGGGCATCCTCGGGAGCGACGCCGGCGGCGACGGCTGCGCGCACCATCGAGTTGATGTGTCCCTCTTCGGCGACGTGCTCCGGCTCCCGGTCGTCGGTGCAGAACGCCAACCGGTGCGGGCCGAACTCGTGGACGAGCGGCAGCAGGGCGTGGAGGTTCCGTGCCCCCGACGCCTCCCGGATCAGCACCCACATCCCGGCCCGGAGCCGCTCGCGCCCCTCTTCGATCGTGCTCACCTCGTGGTCGGAGCGAATCCCGGCGGCGGCATACGCGTTCAGCGCCTTCCCGTGGACGGACGGTGCGTGGCCGTCGACGTGAGTGGCTCCCGCCAACGCAAGCTTCGCCAGCTCGGCGTCGCTGCCGGAGACGACACCCGGGAAATTCATCATCTCTGCCAGGCCGAGCACACGCTTTCTCCGCAGGAGCCCTTCGAGATCTCCGGGAAGGAGCGGTCGCCGCGGCGACTCGAACTCTGACGCAGGCACACACGAGGAAGCCATGAAGAAGACGTCTAGCGGAAGGTCGTGGCAGAGGTCGGCGAGCCAGTGGATGCCGTCCGTCCCGAGCACGTTGGCAATCTCGTGCGGGTCGGCGACCACGGCGGTCGTTCCCATCGGGAGGACGAGCCGGGCGAACTCGTCCACGAGCAGCTTCGAGGACTCCAGGTGCATGTGAGCGTCGATGAAACCCGGCGCCAGCCAGCGGCCTGACGCGTCGAGCACCTCTCGCCCCTCGTAGTCGCCGAGGCCGGCGACGTAGCCGTCCACGATTGCCAGGTCTCCCTCGAGCCACTCGCGGGTGAAGGAGGAGAACACGCGTCCCCCATGGATCACGAGGTCGGCGGGCTCGTCTCCGCGGGCGACGGCCAGGCGTCGGCTGAGATCGGGCATTGCAGGGAGAACGTACTAGCCTTGGCGCCGTGGAGGTATTCACGCCCCGCTCGCTCGCAGAGGCGCTTCGCCTGAAGGCGGAGCAGCCTTCAGCGGTACCCATCGAGGGCGGCACCGATGTGATGGTGGAGCTGAACTTCGACCGGGCGAGGCCCGAGGCGCTCCTCAATCTGAACGAGGTTGCCGAGCTCAGGGGCTGGTCTCGGGACAACGGCTTGCTCCGGCTCGGTGCAAGCCTGACCTACACGGAGGCGATGGCTGCGCCTCTCTCAGAGCAGCTTCCCGCGCTGGCCGAAGCCTCGCGAACAGTCGGCTCCCCGCAGATCCGTAACCGCGGGACGCTCGGAGGGAATCTCGGTACGGCGTCGCCCGCCGGGGATGCCTTGCCGCCGCTCCTCGTCGAGGCGGCGGAGGTGGAGCTCTCGAGCGTTCGGGGTGTGCGGACGCTGGCGCTCGAGGACTTCCTCGTCGGCCCGAAGCGGAACGCACTCGAGGCCGACGAGTTGATCACTGCTGTGCTCGTCCAGCCGAGCGGCGCCCGGCAGACGTTCATGAAGGTCGGGCCGCGGAACGCCATGGTCATCGCTGTCTGCTCGCTGGCGGTCTCCGTCGACCAGGAGCGGTGCGAGCTCCGCGCCGCCTACGGATCGGCGGGTCCGGTGACGGGGCTCGTGACCGCGCCGCTCGACGAGGTCGATTCCTTTCCCGAGCGCGTCGCAGAGGCGGCAAGCCCGATCGACGACGTCCGCGGCAGCGCCCGGTACCGGCGACACGCCCTCCGCGTGCTCGCCGAGCGTGGGCTTCAGCGCTGCCTGACATGAAGATCGAGCTCAGCGTCAACGGAGAGCGGAAGGAAGCGGACGTGTGGCCCGGCGAGAGCCTGCTCTTCACACTGCGGGAGAAGCTCGGGCTTCCAGGCTCGAAAAACGCCTGTGAGCAGGGGGAATGCGGCTCGTGCTCCGTGCTCCTCGACGAGAAGCTCGTCTGCTCCTGCCTCGTTCTGACCGCGCAGGCGCAGGGCCACGAGATCGTTACGGTCGAGGGCATCGCCGAGGACGACCGCCTTCACCGGGTGCAGGAGGCCTTCGTCCAGACCGGTGCCGTCCAGTGCGGTTTCTGCACCCCCGGCCTGATCGTTGCGACGGTCGACCTCCTCGCTCACCGCCCGGAGCCCTCCGACGACGAGATCCGCGAGGCCCTCTCCGGGAACCTCTGTCGCTGCACCGGCTACCAGAAGATCTTCGACGCCGTCCGTCTGGCGGCCCGGGCATGAGCACGCCCGCGACGAGGCGAAAGCTGGAGCTCGGCCGGGTAGGGGAGTCCGTAAAAAGAGTCGACGCGGTTCCGAAGGTCACCGGCGAATTCGCGTACTCGAGCGACCTCTTCGCCGCCGGGATGCTCTGGGGGCACACGCTCCGGAGCCCGCACGCTCACGCCCGCATCCTCTCGATCGACATCTCAGAGGCCGTCGGGCTGGCCGGGGTGCACGCCGTGCTAACGCACGACGACGTTCCGGGCGATAAGCGCTACGGGCTGGAATTTCCCGACCAGCCGGTCCTCGCGTTCGACCGGGTTCGGTATTTCGGTGAGCCGGTTGCCCTCGTCGCGGCGGAGCATCCCGAGCAGGCGCGTCGCGCTGCGGCCGCGATCAAGGTGGAGTACGAGCCGCTCGAGCTGGTGGTCGATCCGGAGCTCGCTGCCGACCAGCCAGCGATCCACCCGCAACACTGGACCCAGGGGCACGGTTACCGCGACGACCCGAGGCCGAACGTCGTCCGTGACATGCGGATCGAGCGCGGCGACCCGGATGCTCGAGCCGACGTCTCCGTCGAGGGCTACTACGAGCTCGGCATCCAGGACCAGGCCTTCCTCGGCCCGGAGTCGGGGCTCGCCGTCCCGGACGGCGAGGGCGGCGTCGACATCTACGTGGCGACCCAGTGGCTCCACGTCGACCGGGACCAGGTCGCGCCCTGTCTCAACCTCTCGCGCGAGCAGGTGCGCATCCACCTTGCGGGGGTCGGTGGAGCGTTCGGCGGCCGCGAGGATCTGTCCATGCAGCTCCACGCCGCGATGCTCGCGCTGCACACGAACCGCCCGGTGAAGATGGTCTACAACCGCGAGGAGTCGTTCTTCGGGCACGTTCACCGGCACCCCGGGCGGATCTGGGCGGAGCACCGGGCCAATCGGGACGGGAAGCTCGTCTGCGTCCGCATGCGGATCCTGCTGGACGGCGGGGCCTACGCCTCGAGCTCGACGGCGGTAACCTCGAATGCCGCGTCGTTCGCCGTCGGCCCCTACGCGATCGAGAACGCGTTGATCGAGTCGACCTGCGTCTACACGAACAACCCTCCGTGTGGCGCTATGCGCGGATTCGGGGCAGTCCAGACCTGCTTCGCCGCCGAGGCGCAGATGGACAAGCTTGCGGCCGAGCTCGGGATGGATCCCGTCGAGCTGCGGCTACGGAACGCGCTGGCCTCGGGGGACGAGCTGCCGACCGGCCAGAAGATCACCGGCTCGATGCCGGTCGAGGAGGTCATCCGGCGCGCGGCGGCCATCCCGGTTCCCGATCCCGAGGAGCTGCCGCGCGACCCGATCCGGCTGCCGGGCGGCGCGGGGAACACGACCCGGGGCGACGGCGTACAGCGCGGCGTCGGCTTCGCCGTCGGGTTCAAGAACATCGGCTATTCGGAGGGCTTCGACGACTACACGGCCGCCCGGGTGCGGCTCTTCGCGGACACGGACGGCGACCTGGTCGCGGAGATCTACTGCGCCGCCGCCGAGGTCGGACAGGGCGTGACGAACGTGATCCTCCAGACGGCGCGAACCGAGCTCGAGCTCGAGAACGTGATGCTCGCACCGGGGACGACGGGCGAGGTGGGCTCGGCCGGCTCCGCGTCGGCCTCCCGCATGACCTGGATGGCCACCGGCGCGGTTCAGGCGGCGTGCCGGGCGGTGCGGGACGAGCTCGACCGTCGCGGCGGCGGCCTTGCTTCCGGCGACGAGATCGACCTGGAACGCATCTACCGGCACCCCCGAACCGGGCCGCTCGAGCCCGAGACCGGGCAGATCACCACGGAGCGCGCGCATGTCTCGTTCGCCGCGGCTGCGATGCGAGTCGTCGTGGAGGTGGACGTCGATCTCGGTCTGACCCGGGTCGTCTGGATCGGCACCGCCCAGGACGTCGGCACGGCGGTCAATCCGCAGGCGGTCTACGGGCAGATCGAGGGAGGAACCGCGCAGGGCCTCGGGCTCGCGCTCATGGAGGAGATCCAGACTCGCGACGGCCTGATCACGAACGCGAGCTTCACCGACTACCTGATCCCGACGGCGCTGGACATGCCCCCTGTGGTCGCAGAGCTCGTCGAGCATCCGGAGCCCGAGGCGCCGTTCGGCGTCAAGGGCGTCGGCGAGCCCCCGACCGTGGTCTCCACCGCTGCAGTCATGTCCGCGATGCGGGCCGCAACGGGCCGGGAGCTGAACCGAGTCCCGGTCAAGCCGGACGACATCGTCTTCTCGGGTTCCTAGCCGGCGCGGGAGAGCGAGAGCGCGGCGCCGGCGGCCAGCAGCAGGAGGCCGAGGAGCCGCCAGCGGTCGATGGGGATCGCATCCTGGGCGAGCCAGCCGTACCGGTCGACCAGCGCCGCCATGATCAGGTTGCCGGCGATGAAGAGGCCGATCGTGGCGGCGACGCCGATCCTCGGCACGGCCAACGTCGCCGCGACGACGATCAGGACGCTGGCGGCGCCTCCCACCCACAGCCAGACCGGCTCGTGCGCAGCGGCGCGGACGCCGGCGAAGCTCCGCTCCCAGACGAGCACGACGGCGACGGCGCAGAGGAGCGAGATGAAGACCGAGAACGCGACGGCCGACGCAGTGCCCACGCGCCCGCCGAGCTCGCCCATCACCGCAGCCTGGACCGCCCCGGCAAGGCCTGCGACGAACGTGACCGAGACGACGAGCGCGGTTCCGCTGGACACGGGGCGAAGCTATACGCTCACGCGCGTCGCCGACGAAAGGAGAGTGGATGGTGCGCGTGTTCGTCCTCTACGAGGAGAAGCCGGATCCCGAGCGCTACCAACAGCACGCGGAGCTCTGCCGCAAGGTGCCGGGCGGGACGTTCAGGCACGGTGCCGTGTTCGGTGCGCCGATGGGCGAGCCGAAGTTTCCCTACTACGCCGAGTGGGAGTTCCTCGACATGGAGGCGTTCAAGTCGGCAGCCCGCACCGAGGAGTTCATGGCGACCGGCAAGGATGCGATGGAGATGGGGGGCCGCTTCCACGTCCACTTCGCCCAGGTGGATGGCTGAGCCCGCCTACCCGTCGCCGGTCGACCCCGGTGAGCTGAGCTTCGAGCACATCGTCTACGAGAAGGCGCCGCCCCGGGCGACGATTACGTTCAACCGCCCGGAGGTGCTGAACGCGTTCAACTTCAAGATGCTCCGCGAGCTCGCACGCGCCTGCGAGGACGCCTCGTGGGACGACGAGATCCGCGTCGTCGTCCTCACCGGCGCCGGCCGCGCCTTCTGCGTCGGCGCCGACCTGCGCAACTGGGCCGACGAGTACCTCGGCAAGCCGACCGAGTACTGGAAGTGGTTCGGGGCCTTCAAGGACGCCCACGACCGCTTGCGCGAGATCGGCAAGCCGACACTGGCGAGGATCAACGGCATCGCGGTCGGCGGAGGCAACGAGTTCCAGATGGCCTGCGACCTCGCCGTGATGGTCGACGACGCCTTCATCCGGCACGTCGGGCCCGAGCACGGGTCCGTTCCCGCTGGCGGCGCCACGCAGTGGCTCTCGATCATGGTCGGAGACCGGCGCGCCCGCGAGATCGTCCTGATGTGCGAGGAGATCCCCGCGAGGCAGGCCGAGGAGTGGGGGCTCGTCAACTGGTCTGTCCCGGCCGCCGAGCTCGACGCCAAGACGGACGCAGTCGTCGAGAACCTCGCCCGCAAGCTGCCGCAGACGACGCGGTACGCGAAGCAGCATCTGAACTTCT
Source organism: Actinomycetota bacterium (assembly GCA_013695385.1). Lineage (GTDB taxonomy): Bacteria > Actinomycetota > Thermoleophilia > Gaiellales > Gaiellaceae > JACDAN01. Next base: position 16,878 of record JACDAN010000181.1, read on the forward strand.
GGCGCGACCTCGCCTGGCACGAGACGATCAACCACGCCCGGGACTGGCTCGCGCTCTCGATGGCGACCGAGGAGCCGAAGGCCGCGATCAGGCGTTTCCTGGAGAAGAAGTGACGGACCAGCTCGAGGCTGCCGAAGGCGAGTGGGCCCGCCTCGTCGAGCGGAAGGACGCCGACGGAGCACGCCGGCTGCTAGCCGAGGACTTCGTCCTTTCCAGCATGGGCGGCGTCGGCGATCGAGTGACCCGAGAGGCCTGGCTGGACAATCTCCAGCAGATGGATACGCGGTCGCTCTCCTGTGAGGTCCTCGACAGCCGCGTGTTCGGAGAGATCGGCGTCGTGCGCGCTCGTCTTCGATGGGAGGCGACCTTCGGCGAGCGAGACCTGACCGGCGACTACCTCGTCGCTGACGTCTTTCGGCTGAAGGACGGGCGGTGGCGGGCCGTCTGGCGCATCTCGACCCGCCTCACGGAGATGTGATGTCCGAGCTCGTCCTCGTCGAGCGCGACGGTGCGATCGCCGTCGTCCTGCTGAACCGGCCGCAGCAGCTCAACGCCCTGTCGGACGAGCTGATGGAGGAGCTCGTCGGGCAGCTTCAGGAGCTGGATGCCGACGACGGCGTCCGCTGCATCGTCCTCGGAGGTTCCGAGCGTGCCTTCGCGGCCGGTGCCGACATCGGCCAGCTTGCCGAGGCTTCGGCGATCGAGCTCTATTACCAGCGCCGGATCGAGCGTTGGGATGCCATCCGTGGGCTCTGGACACCGCTCGTCGCGGCGGTATCCGGGTTCTGCCTCGGCGGAGGCTGCGAGCTCGCGATGTCGTGCGACCTCGTCGTCGCCTCGGAGTCGGCGAAGTTCGGCCAGCCCGAGACGGGGCTCGGGATCATCCCGGGCGCCGGTGGAACGCAACGGTTGACGCGGGCGGTGGGGAAGGCCCTCGCGATGGACATGATCTTGAGCGGCCGCGTCCTGTCGGCTGACGAGGCGTTGCGAGCCGGGCTCGTCGCGCGGGTCGTGGCGCGGGAAGCCTGGCTCGAAGAGGCCAAGCGAGTGGCGCGGGAGATTGCCACGAAGGGTCCGATCGCCACGCGGCTGGCGAAAGAGGGCGTCGATCGCTCCGCCGAGGGCTCACTCTCCCTCGGTCTCGAGTACGAACGCAGGCTGCTCTACCTTGCTTTCGCCTCCGAGGACGCAAAAGAGGGGCTGCAGGCGTTCGTCGAGAAGCGGAAGCCGAAGTTCCGGGGCTCCTAGCCCGCGTCGAGCCTCAGGGCCGGCGTTCCGCCGGGTGGCTCCGCGACGAGGGTTTGAACCGAGGCCTCGGCGGCTCTAGAACACGCCCCACCCACCCGGGGGTCCAGCCCTCGATCGACCGTAACTACGATTCCCGCACGGGTGTGTGACCGGAATGCGCCAAGATTGCGCCGATGGCCGAAGTCGAGACCACCCGGGACGGCGGCGTCCTGACGATCACGCTCAACCGCCCCGACGTCCTCAACGCGTTCAACGCCCCCATGCACGCGGCGCTCGCAAAGGCCCTCAAGGAGGCGCGCGATCCGGACGTCCGGGCCGTGATCCTGACGGGAGCCGGGCGGGGGTTCTGCGTCGGCCAGGATCTGACCGAGTTCCGTGAGGCGCCGGGTGACATCGGCGAACGCCTTCGCTCCAACTACCACCCGAACGTCCTTGCGATACGGGCCCTCGAGAAGCCGGTCATCGCTGCCGTCAACGGTGCTGCAGCCGGCGCCGGGCTTTCTTTCGCCTGTGCCTGCGACATCCGGATCGCGGTCGACTCGGCGACCTTCGTCCCGGCGTTCGTCTCGATCGGGCTCGTTC
>JACDAN010000197.1 GCA_013695385.1 Actinomycetota bacterium
GGATTGCCCCGACGACGGTCCCGCCCGCCACGACGATCCTCAGATCCTCGCCCTGAGGAGGCACAAGTTCTTGCACGAGCGCTCCCTGCGTCTGAAACCACGGACGATGCGCGAGGTCGTCGAGGCAACGGCGCAACTCACCGGGCTCGCGGCAGAGGACGACGTAGCGACCCCAGCTTCCGAACCGCGGCTTGACCACGAACGGGGCCCGAAGCCGCACGGGCTCGCCGGCGCCGGCGACGTGGATCGTTCGGGGGTGGGGGATTCCCGATTCGTCGAGAACGCGGGCCGTTGCGAGCTTGTCGTGCGCAGCGATGAGCGTCGATGGGCGATTGAGGACGCGGGCGCCCGCCCCCTCGAGGCGTGCTAGCTCCCAGAGCCCGAGCTCGATCCCGTCGAGCGACTTCGTGACGTCCAGTCGGCCAAGCGCAAGGTCTCCGTCGCCCAGCTCCCTGACCGCTTCAACGGGGCCGAGAAGGCAGACGTCGAGGCCCGGGACTGCAGCGGCGATGAGAGCTGAGTTGGTCGTGGTGGCACGGTGCGCGACGATCGCGATTCTCATCACGACTCAGTGTTGACGGAACACGGCCGATCCTCCGGCGGACTCCACCTTTTGTCCACTTCTTCTCACGACGGAAACGGCGCGATTTCTCCGGTCGTGGAATGAACTAGCGTAGTTCGGCGAGCAAGGCGCCGACTCGCCGCTCGATGTCGTCCCGGATCGTGCGGACCTCGTCGGGCGCGCGGCCCGCGGGGTCCTCGAGATTCCAGTCGACGTAGCGCTTTCCGGGAAGCACGGGGCAAGCGTCACCGCAGCCCATCGTCACCACGAGGTCGGTCCAGGTGATGTCGTCAGGGTCGAGTCGGTGGGGGGCGCGAGCCGAGAGGTCGACGCCCAGCTCCCGCATGGCGTCGACGACTTCCGGATGGACGCGCGTCGCGGGGTTCGTCCCGGCCGAGCGAGCCTCGTGCCTGTCCGCCGCGCCGCGCTCGAAGAGCGCCTGTGCCATCTGCGAGCGTCCGGCGTTCTGGACGCACACGAAGAGCACCCTCATGGCTTGGGCTGGGCCTCGAGCTTGTAGCCGACGCCGTAGCGCGTCTGGATGAAGGTGTGGCCGCGCGCGCGCCGGTCGATCTTCTCTCTGAGCTTGCGGACGAAGACATCGACGGTCCTGTCGCGGTGGGTCTCGCGCCGGCCCCAGATGCGCTGGAGGAGCTCGTCCCGGCTCACGACCCGGCCCTGCTCGAGGGCGAGCGCGTAGAGCAGGCGGAACTCCGTCGGCGTCAGACCGGCGTTCTCCCCGTGGACATACGCCTGGACCTCTCGCGGATCGATCCGGAGCTCCTCGATCTCGACCGCGTCCCCGCGCTGCTCCTGCTCCGGCCGGGTGCCTCGCCGGGCCGTCGCGCGCACTCGCGCGACGAGCTCCTGCATCGAGAAGGGCTTCACCAGGTAGTCGTCGGCGCCGATCTCGAGGGCGTGGACGCGGTCGTACTCGGTTCCCCGGGCGGAGACGACGATGATCGGCGTGCCGATTCCCTCCGTGCGAGCCGCCTCGATCAGCTTCCACCCGTCCGTCCCGGGAAGCATGAGGTCGACGATGCAGACGTCTGGGCGCTCATAGCGGAGCCTCGCCAGCCCGGTGGTGCCATTCTCGACGCGGATCGGGTGGAACCCCGCCGCGGTGAGGTGGCGCGCCATGCCCTCGGCGATGACCTCGTCGTCCTCGACGATTAGGACCTTCGCCATACTCCTCCCGGATTATGAAGTGGTGGCCCTTCGCGCCGGACCGCGAGGCCCCCGACGAGGACGTCGAGCAGCTCCGCGTCCAGGCCGAGCGGGCGCGCACCCTCGTCGAGGAGAGTCGCGAGCTGCTGGTCGTCCTCGACGACGACAACCGCGTGATCGCCGCGAGCCGCCGGGCCCGCGAGGGGCTGGACGGCGTTGCCGAGGGCCGACCGTTGCCCAACGAGCTCCTCACCGGCGGCGGAGGCGAGGAGCCTCTGCATGTGGCGTACGAGGTGGACGGACGAGCCGAGTCGCTCCTCTATCTCAGCGCGCCGGGAGAGCTTGCGGCGTACGAGGAGTTGCGCGCCGGCTTCACGGCGGCCGTCTCGCACGAGCTCCGAACGCCGCTCGCCCGGCTCCTCGCTCTCCTCGAAACGGCCGTATTGCCAGGCGAGGACTCGATCGCACTGGTCGAGCAGGCCCGCGCCGAGGTCGACGTGATTCGGGAGCTCATCGACGATGTTCTCTTCCTCAGCGAGCTCGAGACGGGGCGGGCGGTGGTTGCTCTCGGCGCGACGCGGGCCCTGCCGGTCGTCGACGAGGTTCTGGCCGGCCTCCGCGATCGAGCCGATCGCGCCGCCGTGGAGCTTCGTGCCGAGGGTGATCCCGACGCCGAGTTGCCGCTCCGACCCCGGATGCTGCGCGTCGTCGTCGACAACCTCGCGCAGAACGCGATCCGATACGCGGGCGCCGGTGCCGTTTTCACCATCTCGGTCGGACCGGGCGAGCTGAAGGGGTCGGACGACGGAGCCGGTGTGTCCGACGAGGATCTGCCCCGCCTGTTCGAGCGCTTCTTCCGGGCCGACCGGGTCCGCGGTTCTCGCGGCACCGGCCTCGGCCTCGCCGTCGTGAAGCACATCGCGGCCGCCGCAGGCGGGACCGTCGACGCTGCCGGGGCGCCAGGCCACGGGCTCACCATTACCTGCCGTTTCCCACCCGCCTAGCCACTTCACCACTTCGTCACCAGAACTTCACCACATGCCGACCGGTGACAGTCGGAGAATTGCCCCGTGCGCCCTGCGCTCCTCGCGGCTCTCCTGATCAGCTTCTTCGTCGTTCCGCTGACCGGCTGCGGCCGCGAGCGTCCGGAGGCTGCGCCTGCAGGTGCGGAGCCGTCCGAGGAGGAGTCACTCGGCTCCTTCGAGGAGGAAGAGCTCGGCGGCCGGATCCAGGTCGACGGCTCGAGCACCGTCGCGCCGCTGATGAGCTTCGCTGCCGAACGCTTCCGAAAGCAGGAGCCGAAGGTGAAGGTCACCGTGGGCACCTCCGGAACGGGAGGCGGGTTCGAGCGCTTCTGCCGCGGCGAGACCGACCTCTCCAACGCCTCTCGTCCGATCAAGGACGAGGAGGTGGAGTTGTGCGCGAAGAACGGCGTCGAGAATTTTCCGCTTCAAGTTGCCAACGACGGCCTCTCGGTCGTAGTCAATAAGAAGAACACCTGGGTGAACTGTCTGACCGTCGACCAGCTGAAGAAGATTTGGGAGCCCGAGTCGAAGGTCGACAGCTGGAGGGAAGTCGATCCGAAGTTCCCCGACGAAGAGCTGAAGCTCTTCGGCGCCGGCACCGACTCGGGGACGTTCGACTACTTCACCGATGCGATCGTCGGCGAGGAAGGTGCAAGTCGCAGCGACTACACGCCGAGCGAGGACGACAACGTCACCGTCCGCGGCGTCTCCGGCCAGAAAGGCGCGCTTGGCTACTTCGGGCTCTCCTACCTCCTCGAGAACGCGGAGCGAGTGAGGGGTGTCGCGGTCGACGGCGGCGAGGGGTGCGTCGGGCCGAGCATCGAGACGGTGCAGGACGGCTCCTACAAACCGCTTTCTCGCCCACTCTTCACCTACGTCAACGAAGACTCGCTTGCCGAGAAGCCCGCCCTCGACCCTTTCCTGACTTTCGTGCTCGACAACACGACCCGACTCGCCCGAGGAGCGAAGTTCGTCCCAATGACCCCCGCACAGGTCGACCAGGCCCACACGGCGCTCGAGTCAGGAGGGGTGGGGGTCGAATGATCTGTTCACCGGATCGCAACCAGACCTTCACGTCCCTGGAACCCACGGGCACGGCGGGGGTCTGAACAATCGAACGCGACCAGGCAGGACTTCGAAAGGGGACAACAGAATGAGAAGGATTCGCAGGCTTCTGCTCGTCGGAGGCGGAACAGCGGTTGTCGCGCTCGCGACTGTCGCAGCCGCCGTCGCCGGCGCGCAGGCAATCAGGGGGACCGTTCAGGCGGACGGCTCGAGCACGGTCGCGCCCTTCGCCCAGGCCGGGGCCGAGAGTTACGAGCGCAAGTACTCCGGCGCCCGCGTCGTCGTCGGGGTCTCCGGCACGGGCGGCGGCTTCGAGCGCTTCTGCAAGAACGAGACTGATCTGTCGAACGCGTCGCGGCCGATCAAGCTTTCCGAGGCGGCGAAGTGCCAGGCCGCCGGCGTCGGTTACATCCAGTTCCTCGTCGCGAACGACGGCCTCTCGCTCGTCGTGAATCGGCAGAACACATGGGCGAACTGCCTGACGCACGCAGAGCTGACGAAGATCTGGGACCGCGGGTCGAAGGTCGACAACTGGAGCCAGGTGCGCTCCGGCTTTCCGAATGTCCCGCTCAAGCTCTTCGGAGCCGGCACCGACTCGGGAACCTTCGACTTCTTCACGGAGAAGATCAACGGCAAGGCCGGGCGGAGCCGTTCGGACTACTCCGCCACTGAGGACGACAACGTGACCGTTCGCGGTGTCTCCGGTGATCGTGGCGCAATGGGCTACTTCGGCCTCTCCTACTACCTCGAGAACAAGAGTCGTCTCAAGCTCCTCTCGGTGGACGGTGGCAATGGCTGCGTCCGCCCGAGCAACACGACTGTTCAGAACCGTTCCTATAAGCCTCTCTCGCGCGGCCTCTTCATCTATTCGAAGAAGAAGTCGTTCAAGCGCGATGTCGTGGCCGCGTACATTCGTCACCTGATCGTGAACGAGCGGGCGATCGCACGCACGGCGAAGTTCGTGCCGCTGACCAAGGCCCAACTGCGCAAGGCGCAAAGGCAGTACAACACGGCGATGAAGAACCGCAAGAACTATTGATGAGGTGGAGGTGCC
>JACDAN010000206.1 GCA_013695385.1 Actinomycetota bacterium
CCCTGAACATGAGGCGATGAAAGGCCGTCGGCGCGATGAATAGCGCCGACGCGGCGGCGGCTCCCTGGCGGTCGTCACCTTTCGGCAGCGGCCCGGCGATGCCTCCGATGTCCACGCCACGTAATCGCCGGGGCGTCCGCTGTGCAGCGTGCGCAGGCCGTGCAGCGCAGCGGCGAGCACGCGCGGTAGCCGGTGGCCGAGCCGAGGATGCCCGCGGCCGCGACGGCGAGCGCCCCGAGCAGGGAACCTTCGGCATCGAGGTAGGCAGTGGCGGCCGGCGGCGGTACGGGCCGCGCACAGTCAGATTGCGGCCGTCGAGCACCGCTGCGGCGTACCCGTGTGTGGCCGCCACGCCCGAACGCTTCGTGCGCCATCCGCCCCGGCCGCCCGCGATACCCACCGCAGCCTGGATCAACAAACCCGACAACGAGAGGCCGCTGCTCACTAAATTCGGGTCTCCTGAGCGCTGCTCACTAAATTCGCGACCCGACCGTCTCAATCGGCTTGACAGGCTCCGTTCGAGCGCCGCAGCGCCGCCAGGGACGTGTTTGCGAGCCAACCGGCGTGTTGTAATCAGATGCGATCGACGATGCCTTCGACGCCGCTTTGGCGTGCGCAGTGCGCACAGCAGAACATGCTCCCGTCGTGTCCCTCGACACCGTGCCCGAGGATCTTGCAGCCGCAGTGCTGACAGTGCGGCGCGAGCGCGTGGATGGCGCATTCGAACGAGTCGAAGGTGTGTGTCGCGTCCGCCACCGAGATGCGCATGGCCTTGTCGTACTCGTTGCCGCAGACGTCGCAGGTAGCCATGTCGGTTCCTCTCAAGATCGGATAGGGGTCCTGAACGCGCCACCGTGCTACCCACGCCCGGCGAAACGAAGCAGGCACGGACGAACGGTCGCGATAGCGTTGCGGCCCGCGGTCTACGCGGCGATGAGCGCCACCAGCCCGGCCGACGCGAGAACCGCCCACGGCCACGAACGCGACCGCGACCGCGAAGCTTCGGTGTCGCAGGTCACGTGCCGGGGAAGGTTCCACCGGGCCGGTGTCAGATCGACCGAGGAGCGTGAGACATGCCGAAGGACCAGCCCAGCATCAAGGACGACAAGCTCTCCGAGGAACAGCGAGAGCGCGGTGTCGGCAAGGAGAGGGCGGCTCGAATCGCCAACGCGAAGGCGGGCGGCACGGACGTCAGCGAGAAGGGCGGCGAAGCCGACAGCTACGAGGATCGCAGCGTCAACGAGCTTCAGGAGCGGCGCGAGAGATCGGCATCGAAGACGCTCGGACATCGAAGAAGCGCACGATCGCCAATTTGCCGAAGAGCACTCGCAGCGAGCTCGGCAAGCAGGCGGCGCGTGGACGCAGCCGCGGTGGCGAGGCCGGCCACGCGCTCGAGGACCGCAAACCGGCAGCAGCTGTACGTGATCGCGAGGGACCGCGACATCCCCGGACGGTCCAAGATGGGCGAGTGGCAGCTCATCGACGCGATCCGCAAGTCCCGCTGACCAGCGACACCGGCGCCGCCCGGGCGCCCCGGTCGCGTCTCGATCCCGCTGTCTTTCGCCTCTCGCTCGAGAAGATCCGCTCGGGCTACTACACCGACGCGTACTTCAACCACGCCAAGGCGCTGCTCGAGCCGCGGAAGTCGGCGCGACCGATGACGACCGCTCGGCTCGCCATGATCCGTGGCGTGCGAGCAGTCGTGACGATCTACGCGTTGGTCATCGTCGCCGGGCTCGGGCTGTACGTCATCGTCGGTCTGACGCACGGCTGAGCATGCGCCGGCTCTGGCGCGAGCACAGCCTGTCGATCGTCTTTCTCGCGCTCTTTCTGGCGGCGCTCGTAGGCCAGGCCTACGCCGGCTGGCATGACTTCAACCAAGAGGCCATCAGCCACCACCAGGACACGATCTCGCTCGGGCGCTACCTGCTGTCCTCGGCGTTCGGCAACGCCGTGATGGAGAACTGGCAATCGGAGTATCTGCAGTTCACGCTGTTCATCCTGCTCACCGTCTGGTTCGTGCAGAAGGGCTCACCGGAGTCCAAGCAGCTCGGCAAGCAAGGCCGCGAGACCGACCGCGAGCAGCTCGTCGGCGAGCACGCGAGCCCGGAGTCGCCCGCGTGGGCGCGCGCCCGCGGGTTGCGCCTGTGGATCTATTCGAACTCGCTGGTGCTCGTCATGGCGACGATCTGGCTGAGCTCCTGGTTCGCCCAGTCGGTGACCGGCTGGAGCGATTACAACTCCGAGCAGCTCGCCCACGGCGAGCACGCCCACACCTACTGGCAGTTTCTCGGAACCGCGCATTTCTGGGAGGGCACGCTGCAGAACTGGCAGTCGGAGTTTCTCGCCGTCGGCTCGATGGCGGTCCTGGCGATCTACCTGCGCCAGCGCGGCTCCCCCGAGTCAAAGCCCGTCGGCGCCGCCCACTCGGCCACGGGAACTGAGGGATGACACTCCGGGGAGGCAATCGGGCCTCGAGCAGGTGGCAGCCGGTAATCGAGCTTGGCAGAGAGGGGGCGTGCGAGTCGATCGCGATCCGGGCAACTCAAGCCCCGGTGAGCATGGGTGAAAGATCGCGCGCTCGCACGGGCAACGCCGCGCTCCGGCTCAACAACGGCACACCGCAGCAGCTAGCGTTGGCGCGCGGTCGTCCCGATCACCGTTCGGCGTACCTCCGTGGCGATCTGGCGATCCTCGCGCGGATGGACCAGCAGGACGGCGACGTCCGCGTCCGAGCGAGCGAGCATGCGGTCCGCGTCCTGGCGCGCGTCGAGCGTGCCGCCGAGGCCGATGACGGCGAGGCCGTCGCAGACGGCCTGGCGGACTTCTGGCTGATCTGCGCCGATCTCGCCGGTGAACACCAGTGCGTCAAGCCGGTCGAGGCTGACCGCGGCGGCGGCGATCTCCTGGCGTACTCGCAGTGTGTAGACGGCCATCGCGAGCTCGGCCGTCTGGTCGCCGCTTTGGGCTGCGGCGACGAGCTCGCGGGTATCGCCGGAGCGCCCGCCGGAGAGCCCGAGCAGCCCGGCGCGGTACTGCAGCGCGTCGGAGATCTCCTGTGCTGACAGGCCGTGTGTCGTCTGTAGCCAGAGCAGCATGCCGGGGTCGACGCTGCCCGAGCGCTTGACCATCACGAGCCCTTCCAGCGGCGTGAATCCCATCGAGGTCCAGACGCTTCGTCCGTCACGGACCGCGCAGACCGACGCGCCGCCGCCGAGATGGGCGAGCACGACGTGGAGCTGGTCCGGCTCGCGTCCGAGCAGCTCGGCGGTGCGGCGCAGCGCCCAGGCGTAGGAGAGACCGTGAAAGCCGTAACGTCGCAGCCCGAAGCGCCGGCGCCAGTCCTCGGGCAGTGCGTAGGTGCGCGCCGGCTCCGGCATGTCGGCGTGGAAGGCGGTGTCGACGCAGGCGACGTGCGGCACGCCGGGCAGTCGTGCCCGCGCGAGATCGATCGCGTTCAGGGCCGCGGGCACGTGCATCGGCGCGAGCTGCGCGACAGCGTCGAGGCGACGGCGCAGCGCATCATCGATGACGGTCGGTCGCGTGATGTCAGGTCCGCCGTGGACGAGGCGATGGCCGACGGCCTCGATGTCGCGCGCGCCTTGGAGGAAGTCGGCGAGGGCGTCGCGTGCTTCGGGGCTGGCCGGTGAGCCGTCGATGTGCTGCGTCGCGATCCGCTCGTCGCGCTCGTCGAGCAGATCGAGCTTGAGGCTCGAGGAGCCGGCGTTGACGACGAGCACGTTCACGACCAGGTCCAGTTGGTGATCTGATCGGGATCCACGCCGGTCCGGCGCACCTCGGATCGGATCTCGTCGCGTTCGCGGGCGTAGCGCTCCGCCGGCTCGCCGCCCCTGGTCGACCAGCCGGGAGTGTGACGCAGCGCCGCGATCGCGATGTCGTGGCGTGAGACGCCGTTGCTGGCCAGGAGCTCGTACGGGGTGGTCGTGGTCCCCTCCTCGATGTAGCCCTTGACGTGGAAGCGCCCGGGGTGCTCGCGTCCATGCAGGCACTCGTGGACCGCCGATGGATAGCCGTGGAAGTCGAAGATGACGGGTGTCTCGACGCCGAAGCACTCCTCGAAATGCTCGCGCGACAGGCCGTGCGGATGGCGGTCGCTCGGAGGGAGGGCGAGCAGGTCGACGACGTTTACGACGCGCACGCGCAGCTGCGGCG
>JACDAN010000219.1 GCA_013695385.1 Actinomycetota bacterium
CCACCGAGACTCGCTCGTAGACCTCACGCCCGACAGAGCGTCCGCGGATTCCCTCGATCAGTGAGAACGCGATGTGTCCGCCGTCGAGCGGCAGCAGCGGGAGCAGGTTGAGGAGCGCCAGGGACAGGCTGATCAGGCCGAGTACCCACAGGTAGGTCTCGAACCCCCGGTCGAGTGCGCTCGACGACCCGCGGACGATGCCGATCGGGCTCGAGATCTCCTCCCGCCCCGAGCCCCGGACGAGCCGTCCGAGCACGCTGCCGATCTCCTTCGTGATGGCGCCGGTCAGCCGAAAGGACTCCCAGACGGCCGTTCCGAAGGCGACGTCCTCGAAAGCAGGCCGGAAGCCGAGGCGGTAGACACCGTCCGTGTCCTTGAAGGGGCGGACCGGCGCGAGAGCGACATCCCGGCCGCCGCGCTTTACCACGACGCGGAGCGGGCGGCCTTCCGACTCGCTGATGGTCTGGAACATCTCCGAAGGACCGACCGGCTTCGCATCGATCGTCAGGATCTTGTCGCCTGGCCGAAGGCCCGCCTGAGCCGCCGGTGTGGGCTGGCCGGCGGCCGTGCGGCCGTTGACCGAGTCGACGGTCGTCGTAGCCCGGCCCGGCCCGAGGACGAGGAGCAACGCGAACATGACGATGGCGAACACGAGGTTCGTCCCCGGGCCTGCGCCGATGACCGCGACCTTCTTCCACGTGCGCTGCCGCCAGTAGGCGTCGCGGCCGAGCGCGTCCGAGATCTCCGTGAGTCCGCGCGCGACGCCCTTTTTCGCGGAGGCAGACAGGTCGGCCGCGTCGGTCGCGTGCCCGAGCGCTTCAAGCGCGTCTCCGGCGGTGTCGAATTCCCCGTGCTCGAGCAGGCGTTTCAGCCGATCGCACGGACCGACCAGCTGTGGCGCCTCCTGAAGAGCGCGGCCGAAGTGCGCGTCCACCTCGGACGGCGCGGGACGGTGCATTCCGGGAATCTTCACGTAGCCGCCGAGCGGGATCGCACCGATTCCGTACTCGATGCCCTTGCGGCGAAACTTTGCGACCGCCGGAGGAAACCCGATGTAGAACTTCCGCGGCCGCATGCCCACCGCCCGGGCCGTGTAGAAGTGACCCGCCTCGTGGACGAGAACCAGGAATGCGAGCCCGAGGATCGCGATCAGGCTGTTCACGCCAGTGCCATTCCCCGCTCGGCGGCCCTGCGGACTCGCGCATCGATGGCGATGAGGTCGTCGAGGTTCTCCGCTGTCGCGCCGTCGGCGGTGTCGAGCGCGTGCTCCACGACCTCTGGGATCCCGAGAAACGACAGCCTTCCGGCGAGGAACGCCGCAACGGCGACTTCGTTGGCGGCGTTGAACACACAGGCACAGCTCCCCCCTGCCTCCCCGGCGCGGCGCGCGAGACCAAGCATCGGAAAGGCCTGGCCGTCGACCGGCTCGAATTCGAGCACGAGCCCTGACGCGAAGTCCAGTTGCGCCACTCCGGTTGGCGCGCGGTCCGGGTAGTTGAGAGCGAACGAGATCGGAACGCGCATGTCCGGGTAGCCGAGGTGCGCCAGCGCGGCACCGTCGCGGAACCGCACCAGGGCATGAACCACCGACGTCGGCTGGATCACGACCTCGATCCGGTCGTACGGGAGGCCGAAGAGGAAGTGGGCTTCGATCACCTCGAGCCCCTTGTTCGCCAGCGTCGCAGAGTCGATGGTGATCTTCGGGCCCATGTTCCACGTCGGGTGAGCGAGGGCTTCCTCCTGTGTGGCCTCATCGAGCTCGGCGCGGGATCGACCCCGGAACGGCCCGCCCGAGGCCGTGAGCACGACGGAGTTCACGTTCTCGGCATCCCGGCCCTCGAGGCACTGAAAGATTGCGGAGTGCTCGCTGTCGACGGGAAGAATCCGACCGCCTCCCCGCTTCCAGGCGGCGAGCGCGAGCTCCCCAGCGGCGACGAGACTCTCCTTGTTGGCCAGGGCCAGGTCGACTCCGCGCTCCAGCGCCCACAGCGTGGCGCGTACACCCGCAAACCCCACGACAGCGTTGAGCACCACGTCGACCTCGATTCGCTCGAGGAGGTCGACCGGATCGCCGCCGACCTGCGTCTCGGGCGCGATTCCGTCGATCGGTCGTGAGCCCGACGATGCCGCGGCGAGCTCGAGCTCGGGGCTCGCCGCGATGACGTCGACGGCCTGGCTGCCGATCGAGCCCGTGGCTCCGAGCACCGCGACTCGCTTCATCACCGAAGTCTACGAGCGCTTAAGCCGTTTGGATCGGTTCACGCGGCGCCGAAGGCGACGAAGACGTAGTAGCCGGCGATCGCCGAGAAGAGGATCGAGTCGAGGCGATCGAGCATCCCACCGTGCCCTCCGAGCACCTGGCCGCTGTCCTTGACGTCCGCGTCACGCTTGATCGCCGACTCGAACAGGTCACCCATCGGTGCGGCGACGGCGATGGCAGCACCGAGGGCTAGTGACCGCGGGACGTCGAGCAGCGCCTCCTCGCCGTAGAACGCGAAGAACGGAACGATGAACGCCGCGGCCGTGCCGCCGATCAACCCCTCCCACGTCTTCCCCGGAGAGGTGCGTGGGGCCAACTTGTGACGCCCGAAGAGCCGCCCGACGACGTACGACGACGTCTCCGAGGCGAAGACCGTCAGGAGCACGGCGTAGGCCGCGAGGACGCCGTGCTCGGGAAGCTCGCGAATCAGGATCATGTGCGCGAGGCCGAGGCCGATCCATGCGCTCCCGAGCAGGGTCGCGGCGACGGAGACCGTGGTCGGCCGGACTCCCGCCAGTCCCTTGAAGAGAAAGGCGAGCGGAAACGTCGCGAGGAACCCGGCCAGCGCCCACTCGGGCCCACCGAGAGAGGCTCCGAGCAAGGCAGCCAGCGCGCCGGCGTAACCGGCGAGAAGGATCGGCCGTAGCCCCCGGGTCAACAGAGAGAGCTCGTGGAGCCCGACCATGGCGAAGATCGCGGCGAGCCCGAAGACCCACCAGCCGCCGGCCCACACCACGACCAGTACGACGGGCAGCAGCACCGCAGCCACCACGATCCGCGAGACGAGGGAGGTCACCGGGCTCCGAATCTTCGCCGCCGCCGAGCGTACTCCCGCACCGCGCTCCGAAGATCCGCCTCGCCGAACGCGGGCCAGAGGCGATCGCTGAAGAGAAGCTCGGCGTAGGCCAGCTGCCACAGGAGGAAGTTCGAGATGCGGAGCTCGCCCGAGGTCCGGATCAGGAGGTCCGGGTCGGGAAGCTCGGGCGCGTAGAGGAACGTGGCGAGGACGTCCTCGTCGATCTCGTCGGCACCCAGCCCCGCCTCCACGACGCGCCGCGCGGCATCAGCGAGCTCTGTGCGGCCGCCGTAGTCGAAGGCGATCCAGAGGCTCAGCCGCTCCCGATGCGCGGTCTTCAGCTCGAGCTCCTCCATCCGGAGCTGCAGGTCGTCGGACACCCGGTCCCTCCGTCCAAGGAAGCGGGTTCGGACTCCCTGTTCGGCGAGGTCGGGGAGCTCCCGGTCGATCGTCTCGCCGAAGATCTCCATCAGCGCGTCCACCTCTGCCGGCGGCCTGAGCCAGTTCTCAGTTGAGAAGGCGTAGACGGTCAGAGTCTCGATCCCGAGATCCAACGCCCCCTCGACAGTGCGCCGAAGGGCCCTCGTACCCTCGCGGTGGCCGGCCTCGACCGGGAGACCCTCCGCCGCGGCCCAGCGGCTGTTTCCATCCATGATGATCGCGACCGAGCGCGGCACGTCCGCAGCCTCGAGCGGCGGTTGGCGAAGACTCCGGATACGGGCCAGCAGCCCGCCGAGCCTGATCACACTTCGGTGATCTCGGCTTCCTTGCGCTTCAGGAGCTCGTCGATCCGCTGGACATGGTCGTCTGTGAGCTTCTGCACGCGCTCCTCGGCCCGGCGCTCCTCGTCGGCGCCGATGCTCTGCTCTTCCTTCAAGTGGTGAATGACGTCCCGGCGGACGTTTCGAACAGCCACCCGGCCCTCCTCCGCGATCTGGCGGGCAACCTTGACGAGCTCCTTGCGGCGTTCCTCGGTGAGCTGCGGGATCGGCAGCCGGATGACCTTCCCGTCGTTGGCCGGGTTGAGCCCCAGATCCGCCTCCTGGATGGCACGCTCGATCCCTGCGAGAGAGCTCGGGTCGAAGGGTTGAACGGTGAGCAGCCGTGGCTCCGGGACGTTGATCGTCGCAAGCTGGTTGAGCGGCGTCTTCTGGCCGTAGTAGTCCACCTGCACCCGGTCGAGGAGAGCGGACGAGGCCCGGCCGGTGCGAATGGTGTTCAGCTCGCCGTGCGTCGACTCGACGGACTTGTCCATTCGCCGGGATGCGTCCCGGATCAGCTCGTCGATCATGTGCTCGCTCCTGTGGGCGTCGAGATGATCGTGCCAACGCGCTCTCCGAGCGCTACCCGCCGAATGTTGCCCTCGGCGAGCGCGAAGACGTAGATCGGTAGGCCATTGTCCATACAGAGCGACAGGGCCGTGGTGTCCATCACCTTGAGGCCGCGCTCGATCACCTCGAGGTGCGTGAGCTCGGGGAGGAGCTCGGCGTCCGGGGCATGGCGAGGGTCGTCCTCGAAGACACCCTCGACGGCGTTCTTCGCCATCAGGATCGCGTCGGCGCCGATCTCGAGCGCGCGGAGCGCGGCGGCAGTGTCGGTCGTGAAGAACGGATTGCCCGTGCCCGCCGCGAAGATCACGACCCGCTTCTTTTCGAGGTGTCGGATCGCGCGACGACGGATGTACGGCTCTGCGACCTCGGAGACGTGGATCGCCGACAAGATCCGCGTGTGGAGACCGTTTCGCTCGAGCACGTCCTGGAGGGCGAGCGCGTTCAGGACGGTGGCGAGCATCCCCCCGTAGTCGGCTGTCGCGCGGTCCATCCCCTCCGCGGCAGCCTCCATGCCTCGATAGATGTTTCCGGCGCCCACCACGATCGCGATCTCGATCCCGCGGCCGTGCAGCTCCGCGATCTCGGCTGCGATGCGCTCGACCTCGTGGAGGTCGAGACCGTACTCCTGGTCGCCCATCAGCGCCTCCCCGGAGAGCTTCAGTAGCACCCGCCGGAAGACGGGGCGCGTGCCGTTGTGGTCAGCCCCCAAGGTTCAGCCGCCAAGGGCGTACCGCTGGAACGCCAGGACTTCGACGTCCTGCTCCCCGAGCGCCTTGCCCACCGTCTTTCCGCTCTCGTGGATCCATTCCTGGTCGGTCAGGACGCTCTGCCCGAAGAAGCGCTTCGAGAGCATGCCCTCGACGATCTTCGATCTGACTTCCTCGGGCTTGGACTGCACGTCTCCAAGCTTTTCGTAGATCGAGCGCTCGTTCTCGACCTCCTCGGCGGGCACCTCGTCCCGCGTGAGGAACCGGGGGGCGGCGAACGAGATGTGCATGGCGAGCTGGCGCGCGGCGTCCGCCGAGCCGCGCACCTTCACGAGCACGCCGATCTTGTTGGCCGGCGGATGGACGTAGGCCGCGATCGTTTCGTCCCCCTCCTGGTCGTACCGGGTCGAGCCTCGAATAGCCACGTTCTCGCCGATCTTCCCGACGAGCTCGACGCGCTGACCCTCCAGTTCTTCGGCGGCCTCCGGACCGTCCCGCTCGACGCTTTTCAGCACCTGCTGGGCGAAGGCGAGGAACTCTTCGTTCTTGGAAACGGGCTCGGTCTCGCAGCCGACGGCGACGATCGTGCCGTACTGTCCGTCGAGCCGCGCGAGGACGATTCCTTCCGTCGTCTCGCGGCCGGCCCGCTTGCCTGCCTCTGCCATGCCGCGTTCCCGCAACAGGCGCTTGGCAGCATCCAGGTCTCCGGCGGTCTCCTGCAGGGCCCGCTTGCAGTCCATCATCCCGGCTCCGGTCTCGTCGCGGAGCTCCTTGACGAGCGCTGCCGAAATCTCCGTGGCGCTCACCGAGCTTCACCATTCTCCGAGGGCGCTTCTGCAGGGGCATCCTCGATCGAGGCGGCCGGCGGGGCATCCTCGGCCGCTGCGGTTTCGTCGACACTCTCAGGCTGGCCCATCGGCTCGTGCTCGATCGGCGTCTCGTCCGCGGCGAGGGCGGCAGCGGTTTCGGCCTCTGTCTCGGACTCGGGCCGACCGTTCGCCTCGAACTCCTCCACGGTGACGCCCTTCTTCCCGGCGTCGATCGAGTCGGCGACAGCCCGGACGATCAGGCTGCAGGAACGAATCGCGTCGTCGTTGCCCGGAATCACGTAGTCGGCTTCGTCCGGATCGCAGTTCGTGTCGACGAGCCCGATGATCGGCAGGCCGAGCCGCCGGGCCTCGCGAACGGCGATGGCCTCCTTGCGCAGATCCACGATGAAGACGGCATCGGGCTGGCGCTTGAGGTCGGCGACTCCGCCCAGGTTCGCGTCGAGCTTCTCGAGCTCGGCCAGCATCGACAGGCGCTCCTTGGCGGGCAGCAGCTCGAGCTGATTCTCGTCTCGGAGGCGCCGCAGCTCATGAAGGCGCTCGATCCGGCTGGAGATCGTCTTCCAGTTCGTGATCAGCCCACCGAGCCAGCGGTGGTTGACGTACGGCATGCCCACGCGTGTCGCATGCTCCGCGACGGCATCTTGGGCTTGCTTCTTCGTCCCGACGAAGAGCATCGTCCCGTTCTTGCCGGAGAGCTCGCGCGCGAAGTCGCAGGCGCGCTCGAGGAGCTCGGACGTCTTCTGCAGGTCGATGATGTAGATGCCGCCCCGCTCCGTGAAGATGAAGCGGCGCATCTTTGGGTTCCAGCGCCGAGTCTGGTGACCGAAATGGACGCCGGCCTCCAGCAGCTCGCGCATCGAGACGACGGGCATGTAGGTCCCCCTTGATCGGTTGGCGTTCGGACGCCGGCGGGACGATCGTGGAACCGGCAGCTGCAGGAGCCAACCGGCACCGTCCACGTCGCCGATCCACCGGATCGGTTACAGAGCCCGGATCCTAGCGAAGCGCCTCCAGATATCGAGCCAAATCGACCGGAAGCGGCGACTCGACCTCGACTCGCTCGCCCGTGAACGGGTGGTCGAAGCCGAGCCGGGTGGCGTGGAGGAACTGGCGCCCCAGCGAAGGCTCGGGCACCCCGTAGACGGCATCTCCCACGACGGGAAGGGCGATGGAGGCGAGGTGCACCCGGATCTGGTGCGTCCGGCCGGTCTCGAGGTCGACGCGGAGCAGCGCCTGCTGGCCGATCAGCTCGACGAGTTCGAAATGCGTGACGGCGTCGCGGGGGTTCTCCGTGTTGAGCGATTGCCTGGTCGGGTCGCGCCGATCGCGGCCGATCGGAGCCTCGATCCGGCCGCGGCGAGAACGCGGTCGCCCGCGGACGAGTGCGATGTAGGTACGCGCAAGAGCATGCTCGCGAACGAGCTGCTTCAGACGGCCGTGCGCCTCTTCGGAGCGCGCGACGACGAGGAGCCCCGACGTGTCGCGGTCGAGCCGGTGGACGATGCCCGGGCGCTCCTCTTCCCCGCCCGCGGCACCGTGGGTCAGGACTCCGTGGACGAGTGTTCCGCTCGCATGCCCGGGCGAGGGATGCACGACGACACCTGCCGGTTTGTCGACGACGAGCAGGTGCTCGTCCTCGTAGGCGACGCGGAGCCCGACCTCCTCCGGTTCAAGCGGCTGCGCTTCGGGGGGCGGCTCGAACTCGACTTCCTCGCCCCCGGCTAACCGTCGACTCTTCAGGCCCTGCTCGCCGTCCACGCGCACCGATCCGGCCTCGAGCAGGCGCTCTGCAGCGGCACGGGAGCCGACTTCGGGTAGTCCGCCGAGGAAGCGGTCGAGCCGGAGCCCGGCCGCCTCGTCAGGAACGGTGACTCGAACCAGGGGCGTGCCGGCGCGGCTCGCGGTCGGCGAAGACCAGCGCGCCGATCAGGATCGTCACCCCGGCGACGATGAAGCTGTCGGCCAGGTTGAACGCGGGCCAGTAGCGAAGGTCGAGAAAGTCGGTGACATGGCCGAGCCGCACCCGGTCGACGAGGTTCGCGACGCTGCCACCGAGAAGAAAGCCGAGGGCGACAGGAAGAATGGGATGCCGGGCGCCCGACCGCGCGAAGAAGAGGAGCATCCACCCCACGGCGAGCGCAGTCAGCCCGATCACGGCTCCGGTGGCAGTCGGGAAGAGGCCGAACGCGATGCCGGAGTTCTGGACGTGGTGGATCGAAAAGGGTCCTGCGATGTCGACCTTTTCACCTAGGTTCAATTCGGCGGAGACGATTGCCTTCGTGGCCTGATCAGCGGCGATGGCGGCTATCGCAACCGCACCCAGCTCGGTCCAGTGCCGGGTGCCGGCCGCAAGCGAGCGCCGGGCGCCGAGAACCGGGACGACGCCGTTCGTGGACGAGCCAACCCGGACCTCACTGGTCCGGCTCGGCTCGCTTACCCGCGCTCTTCCTTCCGCTTGCACTCGATGCAGAGCGTCGCCCAGGGCATCGCCTCGAGACGCTCTTCGGGGATCTGGGCACCGCAGTTGACGCATTTGCCGTATGTGCCGTCCTCGGTTCGACCTAGCGCCGCGTCGATCGCCTCGAGGACCCGCTCGTCGTGTTCCTCGAGGGTGTGGTCGATCTCGCGGTCGACCGTCTCGGTCGCCGTGTCGGCGGGATGCTGGTCGGCGCTTCCGGAGACGAGCTCTCCCGTCGCGTCCTCGAGCGAGCCGGCGTTCTCCTTGTGCAGGTTCTCGAGGGCGTTCGCGACCGCTTGCCGCCGCTCGAGAAGAAGATCGCGGAAACGAGCAACGTCGACGGTGCTCATCCCTCGAGCCTCCGCTCTGCCTCCAGAGCGTTGAGCCCCGCGATCT
The DNA here is from genome assembly GCA_013695385.1 of Actinomycetota bacterium. GTDB lineage: Bacteria > Actinomycetota > Thermoleophilia > Gaiellales > Gaiellaceae > JACDAN01. The sequence continues at coordinate 8,779 of JACDAN010000219.1, forward strand.
CGACGACCTTGTCGCGGGAGCCGTGGCCAGCCACGAGGCGGACGTCGCTCACGTCGGCGCGCAACGTATCGGCCAGGAGCCGCACAGCTGCGTCGTTCGCACGGCCTCGCTCCGGCGCGGCGGTCACCCGGAGCTTCCAGGCATCGCCGTAGCGTCCGGCGATGCCGGGCTTTCTCGAACCGGGAAGCACGCGTAGGCGCAGTCGGGTGGAAGCCGCGGACACAGACAGATCTTAGGCGGCGGCTGCTTCGCCCGGAGTTTCGTCCGCCCCGTCGAGCTCGTCCACGGTCGCGAGTGCAGTTCGAAGCAGCTCCCGTAGACGCCGCACCTCGGTCTGGAGGCGCTCCCGCTCCGCCGTCGCGGCAAACGTGATCCGCCTGGCCTCGGCATGCGCCTCGCCCACGATCAGCTCGGAGTCGCGCCGGGCGTGCTCTCGCTGCTCCTGCGCAGCAGTCTCAGCCGAGACGAGGGTCTGCCGCAGCATCGTCTCCAGGTCACGGTGGAGCGACAGCGCCTCCTCCAGGTCCTCGATCTTGTCGGCGAAGTCGGCGCGTTCCCGCCAGACATCCTCGTAGCTTTCGGCGATCTCGTCGAGCAGCCGCTCGACAGAGCCACGCCGGTATCCCCAGAAGCCGCGTCCGATCGGCTGGTGGCGGATCTCAACCGGTGTCAGTCCCATGGTCAGCTCCTCTCAGTCGAAGCGCTCCAGCAATCCGATCACGAGCTGGCTCGCGATCCAGAGCGTGAAGATCGCGACGATCGGCGAGATGTCGAGGGGCCCGAGCGGCGGGATCACTCGCCGGAAGATGCGCAGATACGGCTCGCAGACGTCGTAGAGAAATCGCTGAATCCGGCTCAGCCAGATCGAATAGGGCATCCGCATCCACGACGTCAGGATGTACGCGAACACGAGAAGGAAGTAGACGAGGGTGAAGACCTGCACGAAGTTCTGAACCGACGAGACCCAGTCGGCAAAGAGAATCGAAGCGCTCACGGCACCCACGCTCTCAGGTTTCGGCCTGACTCCAGCGGTTCCTGTCATCACTTGCGCCGTCTACATTCGTTCTCCGGGTCGAGCTCGAGGTCGGGCCACTCGCAGCGAACCATCGTCGACGTGGGAGCGAGTCGCCACCCGGTCCAGCCGAGCGCGACCTCTCGACGACCCCCGAAGCAGTGCGCCCCAGCCGGTCTAACCGGACACGGGCCGACCGGCTCGTCGACGAGGAGTTGGCCCGGCTCGATCCGGAAGTAGCTCTCGCACGTATGCCGACGAAAGATCTCGCGCGCTGCTCCGCCCACGACGGCGACGACGTACCGCGGACCGCATCCGGCCGATCCTTGGGATGTGCTGTGGAAGACGTCCGGCGAGCCGTCAGCGGTCACGTCGCCCAAGACGACATCGACGTCGGCCCACCAGGGATACCGCCGTTCGTACAGGAGCCGCCAGCGCCGCCCGTCCTCGAAGAGCTCCTGCTCCCACAGGAGGACGCCGGAGGTCAACGAGTCGCTCCCCTTCGCGTTTCGCGGATCCTCCGGACGCGAGTAGACGACGAACATCCGCGCCGGCGACGATCCGACGCGCCATAACCGAATCTCGGTCCCAGCGGGGGCAAGCGCCGTCGGGTTGAACCCACTGGCCTCCGGCGCCGTCGCGGTCACGGTCCGAACGACGGTCGTCGAGACCGCCTTGGTCACGGACTTCGGGTCGCCCGCTCGATCAAGGGAGAGGCCCATTAGCAGACCGACAGCGAGAGCGACCACGCCGACTCCAGCCGCCCCGGAACGGGCTTTGCCCGTTCCGCTCCACGACTTCCAAGCCATCAGAGCCGAACCCGATCCGGCATCCGCGCCGCGCGCCGCGAAGCGGTGCC
>JACDAN010000274.1 GCA_013695385.1 Actinomycetota bacterium
GCACGGCCCGGACCTGAGCGGTGAGCTGTCCGACGGGCACCGCGACGACCGCCAAGTCAGCGCCGGCCAGTACCTCCCCGAGGCTCGCGCCGACCTCGTCGACAGCCCCGCGCTGGAGCGCCACCTCTGCCGCCGTCCGATCCTCGTCGAACCCCGCGACCGTGACGCCAGAGCGCTTGGCGGCCAGCCCGACAGAGGCTCCGATCAGACCGGTGCCGATGACCGCGAGCCGCACGACGACCTACCCGACTTGCTTGCCCATCAGCGCCACGACCTCGGCGACCTCCCGGGCGAACTCACCGAACTCATCAGCGGGAATCTGCTGCGCCGCGTCGCAGAGCGCCTCCTCCGGCCTCGGGTGCGACTCGACCATGATCCCGTTCGCCCCCACCGCGATGGCCGCCCGCGCCAGCGGCAGGACGAGTGCCCGCCTTCCGGCCGCGTGAGACGGGTCGACGATCACGGGCAGGTGCGTCTCCTCCTTCAGCACGGCGACCGAGCCCAGGTCGAGCGTGTAGCGCAACGAGCTCTCGAAGGTCTTGATACCCCGCTCGCAGAGGATGATCTGCTCGTTTCCTTCCTTGGCCACGTACTCGGCCGCCATCAGGAGCTCCTCGACGGACGCCGATGGGCCGCGCTTGAGGAGCACCGGCTTGTCGATCCGGCCGACCTCGGCGAGCAGGAGGAAGTTCTGCATGTTGCGGGCGCCGATCTGAACGACGTCGGCGACGTCGATCACGTCCTCGACGTGTCGCGGATCGAGGAGCTCGGTGACGATCGGCAGACCGGTCTCCTCTCGGGCCTCCCGCAGCAGCTCGAGCGCGTCGAGACCGAGTCCCTGGAACGTGTACGGCGACGTCCGAGGCTTGAAGGCCCCGCCGCGGAGCATCGTCGCCCCGGCGGCGGCCACTGCCCTGGCCGTCTCGAGCGTCTGCTCCCGGTTCTCGACAGTGCACGGCCCCGCGATCAGCCCGAAGAACGAATCGCCGATCTTTCGGCCGCGTACCTCGATCACCGTCGGATCCGGCGAGAGCTCACGGGCGACCAGCTTGTAGGGCTTCAGGATCGGCAGCACGCGCTCGACCCCTGGGAAGCCTTCGAGGGGAAGGCCGGCCAGCGCCTCCCGCTCGCCGATCGCGCCGATCACCGTAGCCTCGCGACCGTGGGAGACCCGCGCGTCTGCTCCGGCTTCGCGCAGTCGGACGACGACGTGCTCGATCTGATCCGCGGTCGCACCGCTCCCCATGACGATCATCAGCTCGGGTGATGCGTTGGTGACGGCCACGGCGGCAAGTGTAGGTTGCGGCCGGAGGCCCGCCATCGATCCCAGCGCCGACCCAATCATCCGCCAGTTTCGCGACCAGGTCTCGGACAACGATCGCGCGCTCGTGGAGAAGATCAATGCGAGGCTGCGGCTCGTCACCAAGCTGAAGAGCTACAAGGAGTCCCGCGGACTCGATTTCGTCGACCCGGATCGCGAGGAGTCGATGCTCCGAGACATGAGCCGCTCGAACGGAGGCCCGCTGTCCCAGAGCGGCCTCGAGGAAATCTACCGGGCGATCCTCGACCTGACCAAACGCGAGGTCTCTTGACCGACCGCGGCACTGCACGTACCCTCAGAGCGATGATTCCCGTCTCCAGCAGCTGGGCCTGGTCGTGGCGCCACGAGCGGAGCGGGAGCGTCGCCTGACTTAGCGTAGGCACAATCCGTTCCGTTCACAGACCTTCCATCCGGGGGGTCTTTTTGTTTGTCCGAATGATCGTTCAAACCGTCATCGCAACCGATCTCATCACCCCGCTCGGGGCCTACCTCCGGCTGCGCGAGACCGGCAGCGCGAGCTTTCTCCTCGAGTCCGTCGAGAAGGGCCGGCTCGGCCGTTACTCACTCGTCGGAGCAGGCTCGCGAGTGGTCTCCTACGAGGAGGCCGAGGCGAGCGAGGAGCCGGTGGTCGGCTACCTCGCCTACGACTTCGCCGCGAAGCTCGAGCCCACCGTCGGGCTGCCACGGGACGGCCGCGACCTCCCCGAGAGCCGGTTCGTCGTCGCAGAGACGCTCGTCCGCTTCGACCACGCCCGCGGCATGGCGGAGGTGCTCTTCGGCAACCCCGAAGAGGTCACCGCCCAGCTCGCCGGCGCCCTGCCCGAGCTGCCGACCGGTACCGGCACCTCGGGTCAGACACGCCGCTTTCCCTCGGCACTCGACTACGAGAAGTCCGTCGGCGCCGCGAAGCGCTACATCCGCGACGGCGACGCTTTCCAGATCGTGCTCTCCCAGCGCGCGGAGCGTCCGACGGCGGCGAGCGCGCTCGACCTCTACCGGTCGTTGCGCCGTGTGAACCCCTCGCCATACCTCTTTCTGCTCGAGCTGGAGGGGCTCGCCCTCGTGGGCTCCTCCCCGGAGACACTGGTGAAGGCGGAGGGAAGGCGGGCCTCCCTGAACCCGATCGCCGGGACGACGACGGCGGGCATGGGCGACGCCGAACGGCTCCTCGCCTCCGAGAAGGACCGCGCGGAGCACATCATGCTCGTCGACCTCGGGAGAAACGACCTGTCCCGTGTCTGCGCCCCAGGGACGGTTCGGGTCGAGCGCTTCATCGAGCCTGAGCGGTTCTCGCACGTCACGCATCTCGTATCCGAGGTCGCGGGTGACCTGCGGGAAGGCATCGGGCACTTCGATCTCCTGCGCGCGTGCTTCCCGGCCGGCACGGTCTCGGGGGCGCCGAAGGTGCGCGCGATGCAGCTGATCTCCGAGCTCGAGGGCTACCGGCGCGGGCCCTACGGCGGTGCGGTCGGCTACGCGCTCCCCGACGGGACGCTCGACACTTGCATCGCGATCCGGACGATCGTGCTCTCCGGCGGCGTCGCCCACCTGCAGGCGGGCGCCGGCATAGTCGCCGACTCGGATCCGGCCGCCGAGCACGAGGAGTGCCGGGCGAAGCTCGCGGCGCTCGAAGCGGCCATCGAC
>JACDAN010000284.1 GCA_013695385.1 Actinomycetota bacterium
TCTCGGTCCCGAGTCGGCCGCGCTCGTCGCCGAGCTCCGCGATGAGCTGGACAACCCTCATTGCTCGCGCCCGAAGCTCCAGCCGCTCGTCCGCGAGACGATCGAGGCAATCGCGCTGGGCGAGTAGCGTTCCCGGCGTGTTCACCGGGATCGTGCGCGAGCGCGCGCCCGTCGCGTCGTTCGAGGAGGGCAGGCTCGTCGTCGAGTCGGCGCTCGCGCCGCGCGTCGGCGACTCGATCGCTGTCGACGGGGTCTGCCTGACCGTCGTCGACGCCGAGGACGGACGACTTGCCTTCGACGTCCTCGACGAGACGCTCGCCCGGGCCAAGCAGTTCGGCGAAGCGGTCAACCTCGAGCCTGCGCTCGGCGCAGGTGACCCACTCGGTGGCCACTACGTGCAGGGCCACATCGACGGGACGGGGACTGTTCGCTCCTCTGAAGGCGAGCGCCTGACGATCGAGACGCCTCCCGGGATCCTGCGCTACTGCGTCGAGAAAGGGTCGATCGCAGTCGACGGGGTCTCGCTCACGATTGCGGGCCTCTCCGAGGACGCCTTCGCAGTCGCGCTCATCCGGCACACGCGCGAGACGACGACGCTCGGGACGCTGCAGCCGGGCGATCCCGTCAACCTCGAGGTCGACATTCTCGCCAAGTACGTCGAGCGTCTGACCAGCCGAGCCTGACAGCCTCGATACGATTGCCTTCGATGGCGACACACGTCGAGACCGAGTTCGCGACGATCGAAGCGGCGATCGAGGACATCCGGGCGGGGAAGTTCGTCGTCGTCGTGGACGCTGCCGATCGAGAGAACGAGGGGGACCTCACGATCGCGGCCCAGTTCGCGACCCCCGAAGCGATCAATTTCATGGCCACTCATGCCCGCGGCCTCATCTGCCTCTGCCTGACGCCCGAGCGGTGCGACGAGCTCGCGCTGCGTCCGATGGCCGAGAACAACGAGGCGCCGCTCCAGACCGCCTTCACGGTCTCGATCGAGGCGCGCGACGGGGTCACGACCGGAATCTCGGCCGCCGACCGGTCGCGGACGATTCAGACGGCGATCGATCCCAACAAGGTCGCCGGCGACCTCGTTCAGCCGGGCCACATCTTTCCGCTGCGGGCGCGCCCGGGCGGTGTCCTCGAGCGTACCGGCCAGACCGAGGCGGCGGTCGACCTGGCGCGCCTCGCGGGGCTCATCCCGGCCGGTGTCGTCTGCGAGGTGATGAACGAGGACGGGACGATGGCTCGCGTGCCCGACCTCCTCGAGTTCTGTGACCGCCATGACGTCAGACTCGTCACCGTCGCCGACCTGATCGAGTACCGGCGGCGGACCGAGAAGCTCGTCGAGCGCACGATCTCCGTGCGGCTTCCGACGACCTACGGTGACTTCACCGCAGTCGCCTTCCGCGAGAAGCTGACCGGCAAGCACCACGTCGCCCTCGTGAAGGGGGCCGTGCAGGGCGAAGAGGACGTGCTCGTCCGCGTTCACTCGGAATGCCTCACGGGTGACGTCTTCCATTCACTTCGTTGCGATTGCGGGGAGCAGCTCGATCAGGCCCTCAGGCGAATCGGAGCCGAGGATCGTGGCGTCCTCCTCTATATGGCGCAGGAAGGGCGCGGCATCGGTCTCCTCAGCAAGCTGCGCGCGTACGAGCTGCAGGAGGGGGGGCTCGACACCGTCGAGGCGAACCTCGAGCTGGGCTTCCCGGCCGACGCCAGGGAGTGGGGGATCGGAAACCAGATCCTCGCCGACCTCGGGCTGACGACCATCAGGATCCTCACGAACAATCCGAAGAAGATCACCGGCCTCGAGGGCTTCGGCCTCCGAGTGACGGAGCAGGTCCCCATCGAAACCGAGCCCAATGACGAGAACCGGCGCTATCTGGCGACGAAGCGCGACAAGCTCGGCCACAAGCTCCACCACCAGGACCTGCGGTTCGACTCGTGAGCGATCGGATCGAGGAACATGGGCTGGATTCCCAGCCGGTGCCGCCGCTCGAGGACCGGGCCTTCGACGAGGCAGACGAGGCAGACGAGGCCGAGGCCGCCGCCGCGCCTGTCGAGGAGGAGCGAGCGGAGCACGCGCCGGGTCGGTTCGAGGTTCCGCCCGGCTACCAGGTTCTCGCCGGCATGCCCAATGGAGAGCGGCGCTCCGTGGCCGTCGTCGTGGCCAAGTTCAACGGCGAGATCACGCAAAGGCTGCTCCAGCGGGCTCTCGATGAGCTCGACGCTGCGCAGGTCTCGCGCGACGCAGTCACGATCGTTCCGGTGCCGGGAGCGTTCGAGCTCCCTCTGGCGGCCATTGCGCTCGCGAAGACCCGGCGTTACGCGTGCATCGTCGCCCTCGGCTGCGTGATCCGCGGCGACACGCCGCACTTCGACCTCGTCGCGGGCGAGGCGGCAAGCGGCCTTCAGCTCGCGGCGATCGAGACCGGGGTGCCCGTCTCGTTCGGGGTGCTCACCACGGAGACCTTCGAGCAGGCAGAAGACCGGATCGACCGCGCTGCCGAGGCAGTGCGCGGCGGGCTCGAGATGGCCGACGTCTTCTCACAGCTCCGCGCGGCCCGCTAGCGGCCAGGGCCTTCGCTACACTCGCCGCCGATGTCCAGGATCTGCGCCATCTGCGGGAAGAAGCCGAGCTTCGGAAACAACCGGAGCCATTCGATGGTCGCCACCAAGCGGCGCTTCGACCCGAACCTCCAGCGCGTCCGCATCCTGCTGAAGGGCAAGCCGATTCGCGCCTACGTCTGTACACGCTGCCTCAAGGCCGGCAAGGTCCAGAAGGCACTCTGAGCCGGCCCGTCCGGGTCGCCCTCGTCGAGGACAACCGCGTCTTTCGCGAGACGCTCGAGTTGCTGCTGGGAATCCAGCCCGACATCGAGGTCGTCGCGACCGCCGAGAACGGCAATGACGTCGTCGCGCTCTGCCGGGAGCACGACCTGGACGTCGTCGTCATGGATTTCCGCCTTCCCGGCCTGGACGGCGTGCAGGCGACCGCTGCGCTGGGTCAGGCGTGTCCGGCGGTCGCCGTCGTCTGCTTGACCGCCTCGGCGAGCCTCCTGGAGACAGAGGCGCTTAAGGAGGCCGGTGCCGTCGCCTGCCTGACGAAGGACGTGGGGCTGGACGAGATCGTGGCTGCGATCCGCGCCGCCGCCTGGACCGATCCGGAACCGCATCGCTCACGTACAACTCAGTGAGTCTTCCCAACGAAAAGAAGGAGCTTCCTTTGATCAGACGTCTCGTTCCCCTGGCGGCGGTTCTCGCCCTCGCCGTGCCGTTGTCGGCGCAGGCCGGCACCAACGCCACGAAGCTGGTCGGGACCGTGGGCCCGGGCTTCACGATCACGCTCAAGAAGGGCGGCCAGAAGATCGTGTCCCTTCCGGCAGGTAGGTACACGATCACCGTCACCGACAAGTCTGCGATTCACGACTTCCGGCTCAAGGGCCCGGGGATGAACAAGGTGATCACGGGCATCAGCTTCGTCGGCACGAAGACCGTGACGGTGACGCTGAAGAGGGCCCGCTACACGTACGTCTGCACGCCGCACGCGTCCTTCATGAAGGGCACGGTCACCGTCAAGTAGTTCCGGCAGTTCTGAGGCTCGGCCCGCCTTGGCGTGGGCCGAGCCCGAACCGCTCTTCCGGCCTCTCCTCGGCGTAGATCACGCGTGCCGCGTACTCGGCAAGCGCCGGTCCGTGCTTGAAGCCGTGTCCGGATCCTCCTCCGAGGATCCAGTTGCCCCCTAGCTCGGGATGGGGGGCGACGATGAAGTTCGTGTCCGGCGTGAGGGCGTACGGGCAGATCTTGGAGCTCGCCACGGTGGCGTCGCGAAGTGCGGGGAATCGCTCGGCTGCGTAGGCGAGCGCCGCGACCTGCGCCTCGTCGTCGGCCGCTCGGTCGCCCGCCTCCGGGTCGAACGCCGCACCCTCGGCGTCCGGGGCGAGTTTCAGGCCGATCCCGTCGAGGTCGCCGACCCCGTACACCGCTCGGTCGTAGTCGACCCACGCTGGGATTTCCGAAGCGCGCCACCGGTCGTCGGTTCGGACGAAGAAGAGGCTCTGGCGGGTGACGCGAAGCGGAACCAGCCCGGGAAAGAGCCCCAGGAGCCAGGCGCCGCAGGCCCAGACGACGACGTCCCCTTCCACCTGGCCCGGCAACGCCTCCGTCTGCACGAGCCGCACACCGGCTTTCTGCGCCGCCTCGGCCGTCGTCATCGTCGCCTCGGCAGCTCGCAGCACGCCCGCCTCCGGCTCCCACAACAGGAACTCGAGATCGCCTTGCTCGAAGCTCGGGAAGAATCGTTCGCCCTCGTCCGCCTGCAGC
>JACDAN010000003.1 GCA_013695385.1 Actinomycetota bacterium
GCACCGAGTACGACCTCGAGATGATGGTCGAGCTCGGCTTCTGCAACGGGATCGAGAACTACTCCCGCATCCTCGACGGGCGGCCTCCGGGCTCCGCGCCGTACACGCTGATCGACTACTTCCCGTCCGACTTCGTCATCTTCATCGACGAGTCACACCAGACGGTCCCGCAGATCGGCGGCATGTACGAGGGCGACCGGTCCCGGAAGCAGACGCTCGTGGACTTCGGCTTCCGGCTTCCGTCGGCGCTCGACAACCGGCCGCTGCGCTTCGACGAGTTCCTGGCGAAGGTGCCGCAGATGGTCTTCGTCTCGGCGACGCCGGGACCGTACGAGCTGCGCCACTCGACCCGGATCGCCGAGCAGCTCGTCCGCCCGACCGGGGTCGTCGACCCCGACGTCGAGCTGCGCCCGACGAAGAACCAGATCGACGACCTGCTGAACGAGATTCGGAGACGCGAAGAGGCGGAGGAGCGGACGCTCGTCACCACGCTCACGAAGAAGATGGCCGAGGACCTGACGGACTACCTGCTGGAGTCGGGCGTGAAGGCGCGGTACCTGCACTCCGAGATCGACACCCTGGAGCGCATCCAGCTCATCCGCGACCTGCGCCTCGGCGAGTACGACGTCCTCGTCGGCGTGAACCTCCTGCGTGAGGGCCTCGACCTGCCCGAGGTGTCCCTCGTCGCCATCCTCGATGCCGACAAGGAGGGGTTCCTCCGCGGGAAGACTGCGCTGATCCAGACGATCGGGCGGGCTGCGCGCAACACGAACGGCAAGGTGCTGATGTACGCGGACAAGCAGACCGAGGCGATCAGGGGGGCGCTCGACGAGACAGACCGTCGCCGCGCCGTCCAGGTCGCCTACAACGAGGAGCACGGGATCACGCCGCAGTCGATCCAGAAGGGGGTCTCCGACATCGTCGAGTTCCTCTCGCTGGAAGCGCCGACGGTGCCGAAGGGCCGCCGCGGCAAGAAGAAGCAGGTCGAGGGGATGGGCCCGTCCGAGCTGCAACGTCTCGTCGTGACCCTCGAGGAGGAGATGTTCGCCGCCGCGGACGACCTCAGGTTCGAGTACGCGGCCAAGCTGCGGGACGAGATCAAGGATCTGCGGCGGGAGCTTCAAGCCGCAGAGGCGCCGGCCTAGCCTTCCGACCGGAGAGGTCGCAGGTGAAGGTTAGGGCTCGGAGACGTACAAGAAGGCGATGCACATCTCGTCCGACGAGTTCTCCCCCCACGTCTTCGTCGTGCGCGTGGGGTTCGAGTGCTCGCACCGGAGCGAAAGCCGGTCGCCCGGACTGAACGCGGCCGACGAGGCGAGGTGGTACTCGCGCTGCCAGTTGAAGTCCCAGCGCGGAATCTTCAGCAGCACCTCCTTGGTGCCCGAGGAGCGCTCGATCGCCACCTCGCCGCCCTTCCCGAGCCGGTGCATGTGCAGGAGCAGCGAGTGGATGTCGAACCCCTTGCTGAAATCCATTCCGGAGGTGATGCGGAACAGCCCTCGTGGGTCGGCTACGAACGAGTGCGGGATGCGCTTCTGCTTCGCCGGGATCCGGAAGCTTTGCGGGCTGAGCACCCAGCCGGCGTCCACGAGCGGCGCGTAGACGGCGCGCCGCTGGACGCTCTCGTCGAGCTTCAGCTGAACCGTCGAGCGGTCGGGCCTGGCCTTCGGCGTGCTCTGAAGGTTGTAGTGAACTTGCAGCACGAGCCGTGACCCCGGTGCGACACGAATCCCGGTACCCGGAGAGAAGTCCGTGCCGAACGAGCCCGGCACCCAGCCGGCGAGAAACTGAAAGCCGAAGCTCTGTCGACCGGTTGCGCTCGGGCCGCCGTAGCACCCGTAGCCGGGACGGGAGTCCTCGCGCTGCCAGGCGTCGAGTGTCCCGGCGTTTCCCGGTGCGACGAGGTAGAGGATGATGTGGTGCACCTGGCGCCGCTGCCCGGGCTGAACGTTCGAGCCGGTCACGTGCGTGGCGCGATCCGGGCTCCAGGGGAGCACGAAGCAGCGGTAGTCGTCGTTTCCGCCGCGTCTTTGCGGCGTGTAGGCCGCCTCCATGGGGATCCGGGCATCGATGCGCGAAATCCTCGGCGCCACTGACGGGAGGCCTCGGCCCGGACGCGCAGCGTCGCCGCGGGGGCCGCGCCTTCCCGCCCAGCGGACGAGGATGTCGATCTGCGCGTTCGTCAGTCTCGGGTCGTGGAGGTAGCGGCGGAGGCGTGAGTCCGCGTGCCAGGGGGGCATCCGGCGGGCCCGCACGGCCTCAGCGATCTCCTTGCGGTGCCGGTATGCGTCGAGATAGCCGTTGAGCCTGAAGGGCGCGATCCCGCCCTGGATGTGACAGCCCGAACAGCGGGCATCGAGGATCGGCTTCACGTCCTGGAAGTACGTCGGGCGCAGGGTCGCGGAGCCGGCGAACCCGTTGCGGTCCGCAAACCCGACCGCGACGACGGCTACGACGCCTACGATCATGAGAACGCCTAGGCGTCGCACGAATGCACGGTCGCAGCCCGGGCGACGGTTTGTCAAGCCGACGCGATCGGTGCCGCCTGCCACCCGGTGTGTCGCCCCTTCACCGGATGTTGACGAGGTTTCCCCTTCCTCTTCACCTCAAATTGGCGTAGGCTCCCGCGCGTCTGATCAGTACGGGGGAGAGGAGCGGGGAGATGACTCTTAGATCGTGGCGCGGCTTTGCCGTCGCCGGGGCCGCTGCGGCAGCGGCCATATGCGGCCCGTTCGTCGCGACGGCGAGCGCGTCGCACGGGCGCTACTTGCACGTGTCGTGGAAGCAAGCGCCGTCGGAAGCGAACACGGTCGATTTCACTGTCGCCGCGAATTTCCGCCGGAGCGAGTACGCGGGCGACTGCGTCCCGAATCCCTGCAGCGGGACGGACGGGCACCCACTCGCGGGCGACGTCGTCGCCGAGGACATCTCCGGCACCGAGCTCTTCTTCGGCGACGGCCAGACGACGGAGGAGCTGCAGTTCGTCGTCACCGCCGCGAGCGTGGCTGAGGACTGGATCCACGTCGCTGCGCTCGAACCGGAGCGCCCCGAAGGGAAGATCGACACGCTGATCAGGCACACCTACTCGGGCCCGGGGCCCTGGCGGGCCGAAGTCGACACCTGCTGCACGCTCACGACCCTGCGCAACAACGCCGACAACGACTTTCGCGCGGCGGCGCTCGTCGATCTCGCCGCGGACCAGGAATCGGCCTTCTCGACCATGGCGCCGCTCGTCGAAGTCGGCTTGGGAGGTTTCCAGCGCTGGCGGGTCTCAGCGTCGGACGCCGGCGGGGAGAAGCTGCGCTTCCGCCTGGCGACCGCCGAGGAGTCGTGCGCGAGCCAGTGCGACGATCCCCAGCCTCCGGGGCTGGCGATCGGCCACGAGACCGGCGACGTGGCATGGAACACGACCGGTGTCGGCGAGGGCGTTTGGCAGACCTCGGTCGTGATCGAGTCGCTCAGCGGTGCGGGAGCGGTTCTCAGCTCTTCTCAGGTGACGTACCTCATCCGCGTGCGCGCCGGCGCACCGC
>JACDAN010000198.1 GCA_013695385.1 Actinomycetota bacterium
GCTAAGGGAGGTGTACGAGCACGCGTACGGGGTCTACGGGCGGCTTGTCGCGGCGGGGGTCGCGCGCGAGCTGGCGCGCTGCGTCATGCCAGTCGGGGCCTACACCGAGTTCTACTGGACGGTCAACGCGCGGGCCCTGATGAACTTTCTCTCTTTGCGGAACTCCGAGATGGCTCAGCGCGAGATCCGGCGCTATGCCGAGGCCTGCGAGCGCTTTTTCGCGGAGCGGATGCCGGTGACCTACGAGGCGTTCGTCGCCTCGGGCCGGCTCAGCCCCTAGTAGGAGGGCTTGGCGAAACGCAGTCTGTGCCGCCGGGCTGCGCTGCTCGCCCCGATGCTGTGTCCTCAGTCGCGCCGATAGCGCTGCTATCGACGCTCCCTGCGTCCTTGCCTCGAAACGAGCATCGCAGCCCGGCAACGAGCGACGTTCCGCCAATCCCTCCCAGGCCTCAGCGTCTGGCTTCTCAGATCCGGTTCGACGAGAGCACGGGCTCTTCGTCGTGGGTCTTGGCGTCCCACAGAGTGACCACCCAGCCGTCGAACCCCTCCAGGTTGTATGCGTTCGTCATGCGGATCGTCGTCCGACGTCCGGAGACGTTGAAGGTGGCGCAGGTGACCACCGGCTCACCCTTCTTTGTGAGCGCCAAGCGGTAGTAATCGCCGTCGTAGAGCCGTTCGAGGCCCGTCACCGTCAGAATCATCGGCAAATTCCCGTTGTCATCGCGTTTTCCGATGCCGATGGCGCCTGCCGCATCACCGCCGCTCTCGAGCGTGATCGTCCGGGCGAAACGAGTCTCGGCGTCGCTCGGGCCACCGGGCGAGCCCATCAGATAGCCGAGTCCGAACGTCGTGAGGAGCACGGCGGCAGCGAGGACGAGCCGGGGCCGGACCCGGCGGCGCCGCGGCCTCGACCAGAAGTGGGCCGCTGCAGGCGGCGGCGTCTCGAGGCCGAACGAGAGCTCCGGTGGGGCCTCCGCGGCCAGCAGCAATTGGTGCACTCGCTGCAGCTGCGCCCGCTCGTCCGGATCGTCGACGCCCTGTATGAGCTCGTCGAACTCGGGCGGCCGGCTCATAGGACGTCGTCCAGCATCGCGGACAACCGCGAGAGCCCGCTTCGGGTCCGAGTCTTCACGGTGCCGAGCGGAATCTTCAGCAGGTCAGCGATCTCGCTCTGGGACCGACCGCCCCAGTACGCGAGCTCGATGACCTGCCGCTCGCCGTCTGGCAGCTCTGAGAGCGCCCTGTGCACCCGCCAGGCGATCCAGGCCGCTTCGGCGCGATCTGCAGGCCCCGCTTCGCCTGCGACCTCGTCCGGGGCGTCCACCGGAGGTTCGCGTCGCGCTCGTCCGTTGTCCACGATCGCGTTCCGGGCAACCGCGTAGAGCCAGGGGGATCCTAATCCCCGCTCCGGCCGGTAGGTCCGGGCCGCCCGCCAGACGGAGGCGAACGTCTCCTGCACGGCGTCCTCTGCGCGGCCCCGGTCGCCGAGCCGGCGTAGCGCGAGACCGAAGACGGGCCGCGCGTAGCGACCGTAGAGCGCCTCGAACGCACTGCGGTCGCCCGAGCCGACGAGCTGGATCAGGTCGCTGTCGTTGACGTCCGAGTACGACAAGACGGACATGGTGGCGGCTGTTCGCACGCAGGGCAAGCCGCGGGCGTCGGCAGCGTAGGCAGTCATCGACAGGCTCTACGGTTTGGAGCCGCGGGCGGTTTGAAGGAGGCGTCCTCCGTCCACCACCAGCGTCGTGCCCGTGACGAACTCCGCGCCGGCGAGATAGACCACCGCGTCGGCGACGTCGTCCGGGCTGCCGATCCGGCCGAGCAGAGACTCGGAGGCCCGGCGCTCGACCTGCTCCGGCTCGACCGCTACAGGCCCAGGCGCGATCCCGCAGACGCGGACGTCGGGCGCGAGCGCTCTCGCGAAGACCTTCGTCAGCATCGACAGCGCCGCCTTGGCAGCACTGTGTGGAGCAAAAGAAGGCCAGGGCTGGATGCCCATCACGTCCTCGATCATGATCACCACCCCGCCGGCCTCCTTGAGAAGCTGCGCGGCTGCCTGCGTGACGAAGAAGCCGCCCTTCGCGGTCGCCCCGAACGCGGCGTCCCAGTCCTCCTCGGTTACCTCCTCGACGGGTTTCGGGCGAAAGCCGTCGGAGGCTGCGTGCACGAGGAGGTCGAGCCCTCCGAGCGCTTCGGCCGCCGTCCGCACCACCGCCCGGGCGGTTTCGACCTGCGAGATGTCACCGTGCACACGACCGGCGGCGAAGACCTTCCAGCCTTCGGCCTCGAGGCGCGCGGCAATCGCCGAGCCAACTCGGCCGGTCCCTCCGGTTACGAGAGCGCGCACGGCGGGAAGAACTGTAAGGAGTTCTTTCAGACAGGCAACTTTCTGCGGCCTCCAGCGTCGGTTGGGGTGGGTCAAATGCTCCATCAAGGGGGGTTCTCAGCATGAGAAAGGCACTACTGCTTGGGGTCTCGATCCTCGCTCTCGTCCTCGGCGCAGTGGCGCTGGCGGCCGTGACGCGGGTCGTGGCGATCAAGCCTGCCGGCTTCGAACCGGCGACACGCACGATTCAGACGGGTGACTCGATCCGTTGGCGGAACGACGACACGACCGATCATCAGGTCGTCGCCGACAACGGGCTCTTCGCCTCACCCGTCTTGAAGCCGAAGCAGAACTACCAGAAGACGTTCACCACGTCGGGCACGTACCGATACCGGGACGCGCTCGAGCCGAGCGAGCGGGGGACGATCGTCGTCCAGGGGCCGCCGCCGTCGGTCACCATCGCCGCCTCGACGCCGGCAGTGTTCTTCGGAGCCGGAGTTCGGTTGACCGGGCAAATCTCGTCTGGTGCGGTCGGCCAGGTCGTCCAGATCTGGGAGCGGCCGTTCGGCCAGACCTCGTTCATCAAGGCGGCGGACGTCACGACTTCGACGGCCGGCGCGTACGACTACCAGGACGTGCCCCAGGTCCTCAGCGAGTACTACGCAAAGTGGGGATCGCGGCAGAGCGCCGTCGCCCTGGTGGGCGTGCGTCCTCGTGTGACGCTTATTCGTCGCAGCCCGTTTTTCGTGACCTCGGTCAAGGCGGGTCGCTCTTTCGCCGGTCGCTACGTCTATGTCCAGCGACGGTCGAGCCTCGGCCAGTGGGTCAACCGCAAGAAGGTCGTGCTCGGTAGCTCGGGCGCCCGGCGGTTCCGGATGGACCTGCCGCGCGGCCGGCACATCCTGCGCGTCTTCCTGACGACGAACCAGGCCGGCACCGGCTACATCTGGAGCCACAGCCGGACGATCGTCGTCACCAAGCGCTAGGGCACCGAGACCTCTCGGGACCGGCGGTATGCTGCCGCCGGTCCCGACGTCCCTTGCAAAGGAGAGCCTTGTCGACGCTTGCCTTCAACCACGAGGAGATCTCTGCGCGAGAGCTGAAGCCGCGCCTCTACGAGCTGGACGGCATCTCGCGCGAGGCCGTCGAGGCTCACTACAAGCTCTACCAGGGCTACGTCGCCAAGAGAAACGAGATCCTCGGGAAGCTCGGCCAGGTCGACCTCGCCTCCGCGAATCAGGTCTACTCGGAGATCCGGGCGTTGAAGACCGACCTGTCGTTCGCAATCGGGGGTATCAAGAACCACGAGGTCTATTTCGAGCACCTCGGCGGTGACGGCGGCGACCCCGACGGCGCCTTCGCGCAACTCGTCGAGCGCGACTTCGGGTCGGTGGCCGCCTGGCGCGCCGACCTCAAGGCGACCGGGATGGCAGGCCGCGGCTGGGCCTGGACAGCCTACGACTGGGACGAGGGCAAGCTCTTCAACTACCTCGGCGACACCCAGAACACCTATCCGATCTGGAACGCGACACCCCTCGTCGCCCTCGACGTCTATGAGCACGCGTACTTCCTCGACTACCAGACCGACCGCGCCTCCTACATCGACGCGTTCTTCGCCAACATGGATTGGGTCACCGTGAACGACTGGGTTAATCGGTACCAGGTACCTCTTCGCTGAAAGTCTTGCGACTTTCAGCGACGGTCCGGAAGCCGGGCGCCGCTTCCGCGGCGCGCGGCGCGCTTGCGCCCGAGCCGAGGCGGGCTGAACCCGGGGTGCTGGTGAGCGGAACCGGCTAAGCCGGTACCGCGGCGTTCTAGGGAACAGACTCCGGTTCCGCGGCGAGCCAGCTGCGGAGCTCGGTGTGGCTTGCCGGGGTGTTGCCGGCAAGCTCTGATCTCAGCTCGCCCGCTATGCCGTAGCGCTCGGCTACCACGTCGTGCGTGTGGATCGTCTCCTCGTTGACCTGGCGCGAGAGGAGGAAGTCGGCGTCGTCGAGTTCGGGATAGCGGGCGAGGACGCCCTGGAGGGACAGGCGCACCGAATCCTCGACGAAGCGCGGCTGCAAGTGCGCGTGCTCGACCACGAAGAGCTCATCGGGGCGCTTCTGGAGCTCGTAGACCGGAGCGCTCATCGACGACTCGACGATCTCGACGAGCTGCTCGGCATTCACTGTCGCGCCGGAGCCGACGAAGAGCGTTCCGCGGCCACGCTGGTTGTGGGTCGCCAGCGGTACGAGCTCGAAGATGCGCTCCACGTCGCCTTCACCGAAACCGGCTTCCAGGAGCCGCTCTCTCGCCCGGCTTCGGACGAGGCCCTGGGCACAGGGACAGGCATTGATGCCCGCCGCCTCGACGCCGACCATCCGCCGAACCCCGCGGTCGGAGCCCGCCGCCGCTCCGATCAGGCCGACGAGCTCCTGCGTCGGCAGGTCGGTGACGGGCGTGCGCCGCTCGATCGGGTAGCGGGCGCTGATTCTCACCTCGGCCCGGGCAGCGCCCTGGCGCTCGACGATCTCGCCGGCGATGTGCGCGGCCAGCTCCTCGACCAGGAAGGCCTCCTCGAGGACGACGCGCTCGATCACCTCACCGAAGAGCTCCGGGAAGCGCGACATGTGCACGCCCTTCTGGGTCGAATCGAGATCGACGGTGCACTCGATCTCGGCGGCGATCAGCTTCTCGGTCACGCCGTAGCGGATTCGGATCGCCTTCGACACCCCTGTGACGCCCGCTCGCGACAACCCCAGTCTGACCTCGGGTTCCGAGGCCTGAAGGTCGTCCTTGAAGAAGTCGCGTAGCTGCGTCATGTGCAGGGGATAATGGGGAGCCAACGTAGCACTGCCCTGAACTGTGACTGCCTCACCGACCTTCGCCCAGCTGGTCTCACTCGCGTGCCACGATCTTCGGACGCCGCTCGCGACGGCATCCGGGTTCGCGCACACGCTTCAGCGTCTCGACGCGCTCGAGCCGCCCGCCGACCGCTACGTCGAGATGATCGGCGTGGCCTCAGCGCAGATAGGCCACCTTCTCGACCTGCTCGGAGCCGCTGCGCGCATGGAGGCCGGCCGCTTCGAAGCGCAGGTCGTCACGGCCGACTCCCGCGAGCTCGCAGACGGGGCAGCCGCGATGTTGGAACCGGATCGCGCGTCGGTGGAGGGCACCGGCGCGGAGGTTCGCGTGAACCCGAAATGGGTGCAGGTCGCCATCGCCGCGGTCGCCGAGTGCGTACGGCGCCATGGCGCCCTCGACAACGTGACCCTGGCCGTCGACGGGGCCGAGGTGTCGATCGGCCC
>JACDAN010000041.1 GCA_013695385.1 Actinomycetota bacterium
GCCTCGGTGACTCCGCCCCGGTGGGGGATCTCGACGACCTCCATCCCGAAGCCCGGCGCGTAGGTCTTAACGACCTGCCGCACCTGCGGGTTCAGCGTCTCGGCGAGGACGATCTTCTGGCGGCCCGTGGCGTGCTTCGCGACGTAGCACGCGTCGGCGGCGACAGTAGTGCCGTCGTACCCCGACGCATTCGAGATGTCCATGCCCGTCAGCTCGCAGATGACGGTCTGGTACTCGAAGATCGCCTGAAGCACGCCCTGGCTCATCTCCGGCTGGTACGGGGTGTACGCCGTCAAGAACTCGCCGCGCTGGAGGATCGCGTCGACCACGGCGGGGACGTAGTGGTCGTAGACGCCGGCGCCGAGAAACGAGACCTCCTGACCGGTGTGGACGTTCCGGTCGGCAAGGCCCTGGAGCCGCTCGACGATCTCCTGCTCCGAGAGCGGAGCTCCGAACGCGAGCTCGCGATCGAATCGAACCCCCGCCGGGATGTCACGAAAGAGCTCGTCCAAGCCGGCGACCCCGATCGCCTCGAGCATCGCCTCGCGATCGCCGTCGGTCAGCGAGACGTAGGTCACTGCTCGGCGAGAAACGCGCGATACGCGGCGGCGTCGAGCAGCTCGCCGGACTCCGCCGGGTCGGCGAGCCGGATCCTCACCAGCCACCCCTCGCCGTACGGATCCTCGTTCACCGTCTCCGGCGCATCCACGACCTGCTGGTTCACCTCGAGCACATCTCCCGAAAGGGGCGAGATGAGGTCGGAGACGGCCTTTACGGACTCGGCCTCCCCATAGATCCCATCCTTCGCAACCGGGTCGCCGTCGCCCGGTGGCTCGAAGTGGACGAGCTCGCCCAGAGCGTCCTGTGCGAACCATGTGATCCCGAGGACGGCTTCGTCGCCCTCGATCCGGGCCCAATCGTGCTCTCGGTGGTACAGCAGCTCGTCGGGGTAGCTCTCCTGGGCCGCCATCAACCATCCTCCTCGCGCTCGTAGATCGGCTTCTTCACGACGTGCGCGCGCCTGGGGCGCCCGCGAAGATCGATAGTCACCTCGGTCCCCGGCTCAGCCCGCGAGGCGGGGACGTACCCCATCCCGATCCCACGGTCGAGCATCGGCGAGTGGGTGCCCGACGTGACGGCGCCACCGCCCTCGATCGGCATCCCCTGTCGCGGGATGCCCGGTTCGTCCATGACGAACGCGGCCAGGCGGCTCTCAGGCCCCTGTTCCTTCACGCGACGAAGCTCGTTCGCGCCGGTGAAGTCCTTGTCGAGGGCACAGACCCAGCCGAGGCCGGCGGAGATCGCGTCGGTCTCCGGCCCGATGTCGTTCCCGTGGAGCGCGAAGCAGACCTCCAGTCGGAGTGTGTCGCGCGCCCCGAGTCCGCAGGGTGTCGCCCCTCGAGCGACGACTGCGTCCCAGAGCGCGGCGCCGTCCTCGGCAGGTACGAGCAGCTCGACGCCCTGTTCGCCCGTGTAGCCGGTGCGGTTGACCATGCATTCGATTCCGTCGATCTCACCTTCGGCGAAGGTGAACGCCGGTGCATCGTCGAGAGCGAGACGGCTGAGCGACTGGGGCCCCTGGACGGCGAGAAGCGCAAAGTCGTCTGAGATGTCGCGGACGTCCGATCCGGGCAGCTCGCGGTCCTTCAACCACCTGAAGTCGATGTCACGATTCGACGCGTTCACGATCAGGAGGTAGCGGCCGGCCTCGAGGCGATAGGCGATGAGGTCGTCCACGATCCCGCCTTCCTCGTTCGTGAGGAGCGTGTACTGCGCTGCGCCGGGCTCTACCCGGTCGAGGTCGTTCGAGAGGACGGACTGGAGGAACTCGGCGGCGCGCGGTCCCTCCACTTCGAACTCACCCATGTGCGAGACGTCGAAGACCCCGCAGTCGGCGCGCACCGCCCTGTGCTCGGCGAGGACGCCCTCGTACTGGACGGGCATCTCCCACCCGACGAACGGAACCATGCGAGCGCCCAGCGCCAGATGCCGCCCGTAAAGCGGCGTGCGAAGGAGCGTCTGCACGACGCCCGATGCTACGCGAGGAGCCCCGCGCCGGCGGAGAGGTGCTACGCCGCTTTAGTCGCGGAGGAAGGAGGGCACTTCGAGCACCTCGTCGGAGACGTCGAAGCGCTCGCGCTCCCGATCGCCCGCCGGTACCGCCGGGATCTCTTCCGGGTGCTCGGCTCGCCGCCGGCGGCGATGAGCGGCCGGCCCGAAGCCCGTGGCAATCACGGTCACCCGCACCTCGTCCTTCAGCGAGTCGTCGATCACGGCGCCGAAGATGACGTTCGCGTTCTGGTCGGCTGCGCCGGTCACGACCTCGGCCGCCTCGTTCACCTCGAAGAGCCCCATGTCCGGAGGGCCGCTGATGTTCAGAAGCACGCCGGTCGCGCCTTCGATCGACGATTCGAGGAGGGGAGAAGAGACGGCCGTGTGTGCCGCCTCGGCCGCCCGGCTCTCGCCGGACGCCGTCCCGATTCCCATCAGCGCGGAGCCTGCGTCCGACATGATCGCCCGGACGTCGGCGAAGTCGAGATTGACGATCCCCGGGACCGTGATCAGGTCGGTGATCCCCTGGACGCCCTGGCGGAGGATGTCGTCGGCCATCCGGAACGCATCCATGATCGACGTCCGCTTCTCCACGACCTGCAGGAGTCGGTCGTTCTCGATCACGATCAACGTGTCGACGCGGTCGCGAAGCTCCTCGATGCCGATCTGCGCCTGCGTCGCGCGCTTCCGACCTTCGAAGTTGAACGGCCGGGTGACGACACCGACGGTGAGCGCCCCCAGCTCGCGAGCGATGTCGGCGACGACGGGCGCGCCGCCGGTGCCGGTTCCCCCGCCTTCTCCGGCAGTGACGAAGACCATGTCCGCGCCCTTCAGGACGTCCTTGAGCTCGTCGCGGCTCTCCTCGGCCGCGCCGCGGCCGACCGCGGGGTCGGCTCCCGCCCCGAGGCCGCGGGTCGACTCGGCGCCGATGTGCACCTTCACGTCCGCCTCCACCACGAGCAGGGCCTGGGCGTCCGTGTTGGCCGCGACGAAGTCGACGCCGGTCAGGTCGGCATCGACCATCCGGTTGACGGCGTTCGAGCCGCCGCCGCCGACACCGACGACCTTGATCACTGCCAGGTAGTTACCAGTCTGATCGCGCACGCTCAATGTCCCCTCCACCTCAAGCTCGACTGTAGCTCGCTGGTTTGCAAGCCACGGCAAGGCCCCAGGGTAGGGGCACTAGAGGCGCCTGTCAACGGCCGCTCCCGCCGTTACCTTAAGGCTCTACTTTAGAGTTTAGAGTTTTCCCGGCCACCGGCCGCTGCGGAACGCTGACATCGACATACCCTGCTGGCTCCCCTTCTTCTCGCCCCAGTGTGGCGAGCACCTGCCGCGCGGCCGCAAGCTTCAGGCCGAGATCGGTGCTGTCACCGAGCCGCACTTCCATACGGTCGTGAAGAACGGCGACGAGGCCGGCATCCACGGTCTTGACGTACCAGACCGTGCGAGCGAGCCCGGGATCCGCAGCGCGCAACGCAGCGACAACCTTGACTCCTCTAGCCGGCTCGGCGGATCGGAGGATCGCGCCGACCTCGGGCTCGACGCCTCGGGAGGCCCAGACCACGGGCAGCGGCCGGCGGAGAGGACGATCGAGCTCCCGGAGAACGCGCGCTTCCGAGGAGACCAGCCAGCGGTCGGCTCCGCGGCGCAGGACGGCCGCTGGACGCTCGACGGAGACCCGCACCCGTAGCTGGTCGGGGAAGGCTCGGTCGAATCCGAGCAAATGGACGTGTGGCAACGATGCGAGACGCCGCTGGATGTCGGCGTCACCGACCTGGAGAAGGCTGGTACCCGACAAGCCGGCGAGCGCGCGCCGTACGAGCCGAACCTGCGCCGGCGGCACGGACTCGACCTGCACGTCCCGAACCGCGAAGACTGTCGATTCCCGCGCCCCCGCGTACAGCGCGAGCGCCGCCGCGAGCAGACCGAAGCCAAGCGCCAGAGACTGTCCCGATGGGATGAGTCTCAGAGCAGGCGAGGGCGAGACCGCGGACGGAGCCACGCCGCCCCACTTCGCCGTCGCCGAAGCTCTTCCTACACCCTCTCGCCTGCGGCAGGAAGGGCGATCGAGCCGAGCAGTTGCACTTCGTGCTCGAGCTCGACGCCGAACTGCTCGAGTGCGCGCCGGCGGGCCTCCACCATCAGCGCGATCGCGTCGGCGGAGCGTGCGTCACCGGAATTCTCGATGAAGTTCGCATGGCGAGGGGAGATCTCTGCCCCGCCGATTCGGTATCCCCGAAGGCCACAGGCTTCGAGCATTCGTCCCGCCGTCAACTCGTGATCCGGATTTTTGAAGACGCTGCCGAACGTCCGCTTGTTCGTCGGTTGGGCCGCCTTCCGCCGAGCCTGCATCTCGGTGACCGTCGTCTTGATCTCTTCGACCGGACGGGGCGACAGCCGGAACTCGACACGGGCGACGACCTCGCCCGCAGCCAGTGCGGAGCGGCGGTATTCCAGCCCGAGCATGTCGGGAGTTCTCCATTCCGCTCCGTCCGGCCCGACGACGAGTGCGCGAACGAGCACGCCCGCGATCCATCCATCGTAGGCGCCCGCGTTCATCTTGACCCCCCCACCCGCGGTTCCGGGGATCGCGCAGGCGAACTCGAGCCCGCCGAGGGCCGCTGCCCGCGCTCGGTGGAGACAGACGGCCAAAGGAGCTCCGCCGCCCGCGAGCAGGCAGTCGCCCTCGACCTCGACCGATGCGAGCTCGCCGGTGAGCTTGAGGATCAGCCCATCCACTCCCTCGTCGGCCACGAGAAGGTTGGAGCCGAGGCCCACCACCGCCACGGCCGCACCGCGGTCGTCGGCCCACCGCAAGGTCTCGGACAGCTCGTCGAGCGTCTCCGGCTTCGCGAACCAGCTCGCAGGCCCACCCGTCCCGAGCGTCGTATAGCGGGAGAGCGGTACCTGCTGCTCGGGAGTCACTCGAGCTCCTCCAGGACGAGCGGTGCCGCCCGGTCGACGTCTCCAGCCCCGACCGTCAGGATCACGTCACCGGGGCGGGCGCGGCGCGAGAGGAAACGGACGCCGTCCTCGATCAGGGGCGTCCAGCCGACCGTCATCCCGGATCGCAGCTCCGTCAGCGCATCGACGACGAGCTTTCCGGAGACACCCTCGATCGGCTGCTCTCGTGCGGGATAGATCTCGGTGACGGCGACCGTATCGGCAGCCGCGAGCGCAACGGCGATCTCACGGGAGAGGTGGCGCGTTCGGGAGAAGAGGTGGGGCTGGAAGAGCACGAGCACGCGGGCCGCGCCCTGCTCTCGCAGCGCGGCGAGAGTGACCTCGATCTCGGCCGGGTGGTGCGCGTAGTCGTCCACGACGCGAACGTCCCCGGCCACGCCGACTTCCTGAAGCCGCCGGCCGGCGCCGCGGAACCTCCGCAGTACCGGCCAGGCGTCGCGGGACTGGACGCCCGCGAGCTCGAGCGCGGCGAGAGCCGTAGCGGCGTTGCGACGGTTGTGCTCCCCGGAGATGCCGAGCTCGCCCTCGTACGGCTCGAGGTCGTCTCCACGCACGGTCAGCGGTACGTCGGAGAGCCACCGTTCGAACAGCGCCTCCACCTCACCGCGCGAGGCGAACTCCGTGTGGTGGTCGAGGTCGACGTTGGTGACGACGGCGATCGCGGGACGAAGGCGTTCGATCGTCCGGTCGGACTCGTCGCCCTCGACGACGAGCCAACCTGATCCGGCCCGCGCGTTCCCGTCGAGCTGCGGCACCTCCGCTCCGATCAGGAACCCCGGGTCGCGGCCCAGGCGATCGAGGACGAACGCGATCATCGCAGCGGTCGTTGTCTTTCCATGCGCGCCGGCGACGACGATCGAGTCCTGGAACGAGACGAGCTCGGCGAGCAGCTCCGCCCGTGTCCGGCCTTCCACGTGCCCGGCGAACGCCGTCGACACGATGGCCTCGTACCCGTCCGGCACGGTTGGGGGCTCGTCCGACACCTCGACCGCGATGCCCGCCTCGCGGACGTGAACGAGATACGGCGTCTCGTAGCGATCCCAGCCCACCACCTCGGCGCCCCAGGCCCGAGCGACGATGGCGTATCCCGAGAGGCCCGCCCCTCCGATCCCGACGAAGAACAGCTTCCTATCCGCGAGTGGCTGCAAGCTCGATCACCTCCTCCGCGATCCGGTCGGCGGCGTCCTCCCGGCCCAGAGCGCGCATCGCCTCGCTCATCTCTTTCAGTCTCGCTGCGTCGGCGAGCAGCTCGGCGACCAGGCCCGGAATCAGGCCGATCTCCGACTCGGGCACAAGGACGGCGCCCCCGCCGCGCTCGAAGTAGCGGGCGTTCTTCGTCTGGTGATCGGCAGTGGCATGCGGGAAGGGAACGAGGATCGCGGGAAGACCGGCGGCGGCGAGCTCCCAGACCGTCCCGCCGGAGCGCGAAACCGCGAGGTCGGCGGCAGAGAGCGCAGCACCGAATTCCTCCACCGTCGGCAGCAGCCGGTAGGCGTCACGCCGAACGGCTCCTCGCAGCGCCTCGTAGTCGCGCTCACCGGAGAGGTGGAGCACGGTCGGCCCGTCGCTCCCCCACGCCTCGACGGCAAACTCGTTCAAGCGGCGCGCGCCGGCGCGCGCGCCGAATACCGCAAGGACCGGGCCTTCCGGGAGGCCGAGCTTCGCTCTGGCCTCGGCTCTCGGCATCGGCTTCGAGCGAGCCGGAATCGGCCGTCCGACGACGCGATACTTCGGCGGCTCGAGACCCTGAATCGCATAGGAGAGGAATACCCGGCGAGCAAAAGGCGCCGCCAGGCGGTTGGCGAGGCCAAGGTGCGCATCGGCCTCCGTCAACGCCGCGGGAATTCGCATCGACGCTGCCGCGACGACCATCGGTCCTGCGACGAAGCTTCCCGCTCCGAGCACGACTCCCGGCCGCCGGCGGTGGAGGATTCGGCGACATTCACCGACTGCTCGACCTGCGCGGAGCAGCGAGCGCGCAAGCTCTACGCCCGGCTTCCGCGGCAAGCCGTCGATGGAGAAGGAGTCGAACTCGAACCCGGCCTCGGGAACGAGACCGGCCTCAACCCGATCGCGCGACCCTGCGAACGTCACGCTCGCGCCGCGCTCTCGAAGGGCTTCTCCGACCGCGATCGACGGGAGCACGTGCCCTGCCGTCCCTCCTGCCGCGATCAGGCACACGGGCCTTTGCTGTTTGGCCATGGTCACCGGCGATGTTAAGGAGGATGCCGACTGCCGCGAGGCCCACGACGAGGCTCGACCCTCCGTACGACACGAACGGCAGGGTGATTCCCGTCAGCGGCGCGGCTCCCATCACTGCGGCGAGGTTGATGACCGCCTGCCCACAGATGAGCGTCGTGATGCCCGCGGCCAACCGTTTTCCGAAGGGATCTCGGCAGGTCAGCGCCAAGCGGAAGCCTGCGTAGGCAAAGGCGGCGTACGCAGCGATCACCACGGTCGCACCGACGAGCCCGAGCTCCTCGCCGATGACCGC
>JACDAN010000087.1 GCA_013695385.1 Actinomycetota bacterium
TTGCTCACCTAGAACCGCCGGCTCTGCCGATGGGCATCCTAACGGACACCGCGACCGAAGCGGCCGAAGATCTCACAGTGATGCTGAGGCGAGCGGCGATCGGCTGACCTGGCCGAGCGCGCGACGAACGCCACAAGGTCCGTGGCGTTCGGTGACCGCTCGATCTCCTGATCAAGAATCAGGTGGTGGCCCGTGAGCAGCTCTGCCATAGCGTCTCGATAGAGCGAGAGGCGGCCGCGCGTCGCCCGGGGAAGAAGGCGACGGCGACCGGCCTCCTGAGCTTGTGATCGAAGACCTGTTCCGCGGCGGGCTGACCGGCGTGCCCGTTCGGGGCTCCGGGTCCCGCTCTCACCAGATGTCGACGCGTGCCGCGACCGAGAAGGCCTGCAATCCATCGGGCACCGCCAGCGCGTCCGCACATGCCTCGATGGCATCCTTACCGACGACGTGGCAGACGTAGATCTCGATCGTCACCAGCGTCGCGGCCACAATCTCGGCCATCGCGTCGTGGAACGCCGCCGCATCGCGAGGTCCAAGCGCACCGGAAAGGAGGGCGTCGCCCTCCTCGTAGTTTGAGCGGACTCGCAGGCGCCAGAGCAGGTCGAACAGCGTGGTCGGCCGGAACTTCTCGGCCTTGGCACTGAACTCGGCGGTCGGCATCCTCTTGCGCTTCGTCCCAGCCTTCGTCGTGCCGTCCTTCAGCCAGCTCCCCCGCTTGCCCTCCAGCTGGTCCCGGCGCGTAGTCTTCAGCGCCTTAGCCAGCAGATGCGGCGCATTCTCGAGCCTGGGTGACGCGAGATTGCTGATCGGCTCGATGGTGACGCCTGCGACGCCCTCGTAGCGGTACGCGGCCGGCGACCCGACCACCCGCGCCGTCCAGGGTTCAACGAACGGGGAGTTCGCCTCGGGAAGCCGCGAGCCTGCCCACTGCAGCATCGCCTGGTGCGTCTTCGGCGGGCTCGAGCCACCGATCGTCACCGCCAGCGCGGTCAGCGCCTCGAAGATCGCGTAATAGGCCTGGACTGGCGCCCAGAGGTTGGCGAAGCCAATTAGGTCCCGACTACCGAGGATGCGTGGCGCGTTGAGCAGCACCTCGGTGGCCCACGCGTTGCGGAGGAGTTCCCCGGCCCGCTCGCTCAGGTCCTTGCTCTCCCGCGGCACTGACACGGCCCAGGGCCGCGCCTTCACGGCGGCGGCGACGCCGGGCACCAGCCCTTCCTCGTGCGGGTGCAGGTCGCGCGACCAAATGCAGAAGGCCTCCAGGTAGCTGCGGAAAGTCTGGAAGACCATTTCCTCGTCGGAGCCGGTCGGGAATCGGATATCGCTCACATCGATGATCACGATCCGAGGGTAGCGCGACTCCGTCTGGAAGGCTGGCTGGTGAACTACCATTGACGGCGCCCTCGCAACGGGCGGCGCTTCCTAGCCCGCGACAGCCGTGAGCCCTGCTCTCCGGTGGGTCACCGGATCACCGAATGAGTCGAAGTCAGGTGGTTAGCGCGAGTACGGACGGGACGGCGATCGCACTAATGCCAATTAGTGCCATGTGTCCAAGACAGCATCAGATTCGAGGAGGGACCGAGCGGGCAGATTTGCTGCGCAGTTTGTTCCAACCAAGCGGCGACCTGCGGGCACGGTCGCTAGCGACGAGGAGCGTCCTGCACAGATTGCTGCGATCCCAGCAGTTGGGCCGCTTGGCGAGGGATCGGTCGGGGCGGCAGGCTGAGCCAGTTGGCGGTCCGAGACCTACGCCTCTCACACTGCCGCGGCCGAGACGGTGTCGACCGCGACGACCGTGTCATAGAGGCCGTAGTGCCTGAGGTCCGGATGTGAGTCGATCCCCGTATATCGCAGCGAGGAGTCCTCGTAACGCCGGAAGGCGAAGATCGCCGCGTCCATCTGCACGGCGTTAAAGACGCCGATCGACACGAGCAGATGGAAGTCGCTGACCTGCAGGCCAGTTACCGACCGAAAGAGCTCGGGTTCCAGCTTGGTGATCACGTCGGGCAGCGTGTTCTCGCGGTAGTCCGTGAGATACATGAACGCCGGGATGCGAGTCGCGAACTTGATCAGCTTCTGCTGGATCACTTTGCGCTTGGAGCGATACTCCTTCTCCTCCTCAGACAAGGCCTTCTTCTCAGGTCCAGTTATGTCGTCGCCGCGCTCGCGCTTGGTCTTAT
Organism: Actinomycetota bacterium; assembly: GCA_013695385.1. Lineage (GTDB taxonomy): Bacteria > Actinomycetota > Thermoleophilia > Gaiellales > Gaiellaceae > JACDAN01. Next base: position 2,181 of record JACDAN010000087.1, read on the forward strand.
GGACTGACTCGCTCTTGTTGATGACCGTCTCGAAGATGGCGCTGCCGAGCGCGCGGAAACCCTCGATGTTCATCACCGCTGCCGTCGCCGCCTCGCTTGCGATGATCTTCTTGAGCGTGTCGTTATCGACGTTGACCAGGATTGCCGACTCCCACTTGCGTGCGAGCAGCGTCGCCGACGTGCCCGAGATGGCGATGTCGAGGATGGCGCCGGCGTCGACCTGGCTCATGTTCGAGCCGTCGTAGGCCAGCACCGGCAGAAATTTGATCAGCTCCTGGACGGCGTGCTCGGGGTTCGGCTCCTCGGGCGACAAACCGACTCCGTATTCGGACAGCTGGCGTAGCGAGCGGGTCAGGGCGAAATCGAAGACGAAGCACACGGGTTTGAGGATCAGCTCGGCCTTTGGATCATCGCCGTTGGGGTTCTTTATCGACCAAGGCGACTGCACCCGGAACGCCGCCTGGAAGTAGGTCTCGGGCGCCTGCAGGTTGCGCAGCATCAGGATTGACGACCACTGCGGCACGGTCACCCCAGTCGTCAGCTTGCCGCAGGTGAGCGAGATCGTCTGCGACTCGGGGCCCTCGCCAATCGCCGCTCGCACCGGAGGCAATGCCGTCAGGCCGATGCCGGCAGCAGGTCCGGCCACCACCAAGACCTTGTAGGCATGCCAGTAGACGTTCTGGGGCTCGGCGAGCAGGTTGGCCATCGCCTGGCAGGCGGCCACGGTTGGCAGCAACCAGAGCGAGTGCTGCATGTAGCGCAGCAGACGCACGTCCTGGTATGGCATCGGTGGGCGGGTGCCAGTCTTGAGAGCGTCGATTTGGGTCGGTAGATACGCGCCGCGGATGATGTCGAGCCATTTCTGGACGTCGTCCTTGTGCGCGAAGTCCGCGTTGGCGCCCGTGCCCGAAGCCTCGAAGAAGGCGTTGAGATCGAACTCATCGAACTCGCCCTGGTTGGCCACCGCGATCAGCTCGTCGGGCATTCGGTAGGTGAACAGGCGCATCTCAGGAAGCGCGGCATACGGATTCCACTCGCCTGGGTGCGCGTCCTCGAACTCGTGCTTGGCACGCTGCTCATCTGTGTAGGTCCAGTTGAAGATCTGCTCCTCGATGAATTCACCGGTCGCGAGAGCGCGGAAAGGCGTTCCTGACAGGTACAGGTATGCGCGGCTCGTGATCGGCAGGAAGTCTGTTTCCTGCTCGCTGAGCTCGAGCATCTCCTCGTCGAACTTGTCGAGCTCGGGTGCAAACTCGAGTGCCAGCTCCTTCTTTGCTACCTCCGGATCCTCGCCCTCGAACAACTCCTTCGCGCTGTCGCGCCATGCGCCGAAGTGGTATTCGTCGAACGCCACCAGGTCCCAGTTGATGGCGTGGACCCATTTGTTCTTGGGCTTGATGTTGCCCGCCTGGTCACGCCCGAGAAAGTCCTGGAAGGAGCCGAAGTAGACGAGCGGAGTGTCGCGGTCGACCTTCGAGGGATCGCCGCCGGCAGCGCTCGAAATGAACCGCCAACCTTCGAACTCGACGTGCGAGTTGAGGTCGTCCTCCCAGGCATCCTCGACGGCGGGCTTGAACGTCACCACGAGCATTCGTTTGACGCCGAGCCGCTTGGCCAGCTGGTAGGCGGCGAACGTCTTGCCGAAGCGCATCTTGGCGTTCCACAG
>JACDAN010000089.1 GCA_013695385.1 Actinomycetota bacterium
GCACGCGGCGGATCGGCCGCGCCGGCACCCCGGCCATGCCCGGCCGCGTGACGAAGAACCCGTACGGGATCCGGCGCACGATCTCGCCGCGCCGGAGGACGAGGAAGCCGAGATTGTCCCCTGCCGGGGCGGCGCCGTCGGCTCTGGCAGTCACAGGAAGCTCCGCAGACCCGCCGGGGCCGATCGTGACCGAGGACGGCACGTCGATCGCAGCTCCGACGCTCGCGGACTGGGGCCTGAGCTCGACGGCCCACGTGCCGGCTCCGCCTCCCGCATCTCGCACCGAGAGGAGCAGCTGCCGGGAGGTCTGCCCGGCGACGAGGTTGAGATCGCCGTAGGAAAGCGACGACGGCTCGGTGAAGACCAGGGGATTGTCGGCGGTGACGACGTTGACGAGCCCGCCGCCCTGGAGGAGCACCGAGGCTTCCTGCGTTCGGGCGGTGTTGCCCCAGGCCGGGCCCGCCGTGGAGACCATCGCCGACTTCACCTGCTTCACGCTCCAGTTGCGATGCCGCTCGCGCAGGAGCGCGGCGACGCCCGCGATGTGCGGTGCCGACATGCTCGTCCCGTCGAAGGGTGCGAACGGCGACCCGCCGGTGAACTCTCGGAGCGTCGCGGAGAGGATCTCCCCGCCGGGGCCGGCGATGTCCGGCTTGAGCGCGTGCGTGAACTGCGTCGGTCCGGCCGACGAGAAGCTGGTGATGATCCCGCTGCGCCCGGTCTCGATCTCCGTCACGCCGGGCCCGATCCGGATCGGGCCCCGGCCGCCGCGCGTGGCGAGGTAGGCCCGCAGGTTTGCCCCGTCCAGGTCGGAGACGCTGCCCGCGGGTACCTGCAGCAGAATCGGGATCGTATTGGGCTCACCCGGCCGGTTGTCGATCACGACGAGGCCCCGGGCCCCGGCCTGGACGGCGCGAACCGCCTTCGAGAAGAACGTGCAGTGTCCGCGCGAGATCAGTGCGAGAGAGCCTGCGAGCGAGCCGCGCGGAAGCGGGTTGACTCCGGCGTTCGGGTCGCGCCCGGTCCCACAGAGCTGGCTGGGAACGGGCTGACCATTCGTCCCGGTGATCGAGGTGACGTCGACGAGGGACTGATCGATGCTGCCCCACGAGGACGGCGCGCCAGCTCCTCCTCCGGGGCGGAACGGGATCCGGCGGATACTGGCCGGCGCGGCCGGGTCTGTGGAGGAGAGCGCCGGCGTGAAGACGTGCGTGTTGGAGGCCGCGGCGACAGTTATCGCATCGGGCGCGGTGCCGGGCGTTCCCGTCGAGCCGAAGCCGAAGTCGTCGCGGTCGTTCCCGGCCGAGATGACGGGAACCACACCGGCGGCGGCGGTGTTCCTGACCGTTTCCATCATGGCGTCGGTCTCGGGCTCGGTTGCCGGCCCTCCGCCGGAGAAGTTGATCACGTCCATGCCATCGCGCACGGCGGACTCAAAGGCCTTGACGATCTCCGCCGTGTCGGCGTTGTTTCCGATCGGAGTGGGGATCGTGAAGACCCGGTAGTTGCCGATCCAGGCCCGAGGCGCGACGCCGGAGAGGCCAGTTGCCGGGGGGTGGTCGCGGCCGCCCGGGGACGTGGTGCCGCTTCGGCCCGCGGCGATGCCGGCGACGTGAGTGCCGTGGAAGGATGTCCGGCGATCGACTGCCAGGCGCCCGGGTGCGCCCGCTCCCGGCCCCGGAAAGCTCCTCGCGACGATCACCTTGGGGGTCGTGAACCGAGTCTGGCCCTTGGGGAACCCGGGCGGGTATGCGAACCCGGCCGGGTCGAAGAACGTGCTCAGGTGATCGACGCCGTCGTCGACCACGCCGATCTTGATCCCGTTGCCGACGGTTCCGGTCGAGGCGCCGAACGACGTTGCACCGACGACCCCGGGGCTCCGGTTCGTGTGCAGCGTGTAGCGCAGGCTCGGATAGACGTGCGTGATGCCCTGCAACGCAGCCAGCGCCGGCAGGCGGCGGACGGGCAGGTTGACCGTGATGCCGTTGAGGAGGACCTGGAAGCGGGAACCGAGCCGCGCCTCGGGAACATCGGAGCGAATAGTCCGTGCGGCGGATTGCTGCTCGGCGGCCACACGGCGGAGGTAGGCGCGAGACGACGCGCTCGTCGTGCTCAGCCGGCTGCCGGCGAGCGATGCGAAGAAGCCGGGCCCTCTCGCAGCCGCGAGGGGCGGCAGCTTCAGGGTGACTATGACCCTGATCCGCCCTGAGCGATGAGCCTGGGGAATCTGAATCGTTCCGGTCTGGAAGCGCGGAACGGTGATCTCACCGAACGTGCGTCGTACCGGCTGAAGGCCGGCCGAAGCGGACGCTGCGAGGGCAAGCGCCGCAATGGGGACGAAGAGCATGAACTTGCGGCGCAAGACGAACAGGGTAGCCACGAAATAGGATCGGCTGGTGACTAAGAGATTCGAAGGGAAGCGGGGCCTGATCACCGGCGTGGCCAACCGACGGTCGATCGCCTGGGCGATCGCGAAGCGGCTCTCTGAGGAGGGAGCACAACTCGCTTTCACCTACCAGGGCGAGCGAATCGAGAAGAACGTCCGCGACCTGGCCGATTCGGTCTCGAGCCCGCTCGTGACCGCCTGCGACGTGCGCGTAGACGAGGACGTCGAGCGCGTCGTCCGCGAGGCCGGGGAGGCGTTCGACGGGCAGCTGGACATCCTCGTCCACTCGGTTGCGTTCGCAGCGGCGGAGGATCTCGAAGGTCGCTTCACGGACACCCCGCGCGACCGCTTCTGGTTGGCGCTCGATGTCAGCGCCTACTCGCTCGTCGCACTCGCCCGGGCGTCCGAGCCGCTGATGGACGCGGCCGGCGGCGGCTCGATCCTGACGATGACGTATCTCGGCGGGGAACGAGCGGTGCCGCACTACAACGTGATGGGCGTCGCCAAGTCGGCGCTGGACTCCTCCGTTCAATACCTCGCCTGGGAGCTCGGCCAGAAGAACATCCGCGTGAACGCGATCTCGGCTGGGCCGGTTCGGACCTTGGCCGCTCGCTCGATCGCCGGCTTCCCGACGATGGAGGCGATCGTGGAAGAGCGCTCGCCCCTCCACCGCCCGATCGAGGCGGACGACGTCGGGGGCGGGGCCGCCTACCTCCTGTCGGAGGACGCCCGAAACGTCACCGGCACGACGCTCTACGTCGACGGCGGCTACCACGCCATGGGAATGTAGAGACGCCTCCTTGGGAAGCGAGTTTCGTTCAACCATGCGGTTCGCCGAGGTTGTAGAGGCCGTTCGAGTGCGGCCTCGTGGTGTCGCGGTGATGGCGGAGATTGCGCGTGGATCGCACCCAGGAGTCGATCTACCTGTTCTACCGAGACGTGCGAAACCCGTGCGCTGAATGCACAGAGTAGGGGGGGAGCCCCGGACAATGAATGTCCAGAGTCGGGGGAAGCCCTCATTGCGGAGTTGCCTAACTTGCAAACGAGGGGAGGGAGCTCGTAACCCGGCTCCAAGAAGGCCTTGTTCGTCCATCGCCGGGCTACGCGGAACCGCTACTCGAGGGAGTGAGGAGCTGGCTCGACAACCAACACCCCGGCGAAGAGCACTAAACCGCCGCGGCTCTTCACGCGGACGACCCTGTTCTGCTCGATCCCGATCCAGACGATGTCTCCGAACCTTGGATACGTGGCTTGGCCGGTCTACTCACCGAACCCACATTTTGGAACCCCTCACGCCGCGGATGCGACTGTCCATGGTGCGCGTTCTCGCGCAGGATGCGTCGTCCGGCCTCCGCAACGTCCGCGCCGGGCAGTTCGGGCAGAACCTCGTGGTGCGGGCGTCGCGGACCTACGAGGGCCGTGCCTGTCTGTGCGATCCCCGCTGCGCCGCCTCGTTCGGAGC
>JACDAN010000098.1 GCA_013695385.1 Actinomycetota bacterium
GCCTCGGCTGCTGCCGGCGGCGGCGCAGCGGCGGATCTGCGCGGCCCGGCGCCGCACTGGCTGGGGTCCACGGCTACTGACGCTGCAAGTTGGCCACCCCCATTCGACGATCTCGAAGGTGCTCCGACGGCACGGACTCTCGCGGCCGCCACGATCGATCCGTGAGCCCGAACACCGCTACGAGTGGCCCTGCCCCGGTGACCTGCTGCACATGGACGTTGCCCGCTACGCCCGCTTCAGGCGGCCCGGCCACGCCGTCACCGGCGATCGGTCGCAGCGCTCACGACGCTGGATGGACCCGGGCACGCGGGTCGGCTACGACTTTGCGCACGCGATCGTCGACGACCACTCGCGCCTGGCCTACGTCGAGCTGCTGGACGACGAGCGGGCAGCGAGCGTGACCGGCTTCGTCGAGCGGGCGCTCGCCTTCTTCGCCGAGCATGGGATCACGGCGAAACGCCTGATGACCGACAACGCCTGGGCCTATGCCAACAACCGCTCATTGCGCGAGCTCCTCGACCACCGTCACATCCGGCACCTGAGAACGCGGCCTTACCGACCTCGCACCAACGGCAAGGTGGAGCGCTTTCACCAAACGATGGCCCGCGAGTGGACCTACGGCCTTCGCTACCGATCGCATCGACACCGCGCCCAGGCCCTGCCACACTGGCTCGAGTACTACAACGAGCGCAGACCGCACAGCTCGCTCGGCGGCCTACCGCCGATCAGCCGCGTTCACAACCTGTGTGGGCAGGTCAGCTAGCTCCGCGGATCGAGGTCGCGAGCCACCTGCCCGGCCTCGCCGATCTTCTCGACCACGATGAAGCGGTCGGTCCGATCGACGACGCGCTCGATCTCCGGATCGTCGTGACCCTCGACGAGGATGAAGCGATCTCCCTCCTTTCGCACCACTTCGTACTCCTCGAGCGTGACTTCGAGTGTTTCGAGACAGTCGGTGATCTGGCATTCGCAGACAGCCCGCGACGACTCGGTCGACCCGAGCGAGGTTTCGGTGATGCGCTCGTTGACCTCGCGAAAGAGCGACTCGTTCCTCGCGGCCCGCTCAGCGCGCGAATCCATGGAACGCTTTTACCCGATCTCGGCCTGCGCAGGGCCGGCAATTCGCTCGAAGAGCGCCGCCTGTCCCTGCCCGACGCCGACGCAGAGAGTGGCGAGCCCGTAGCGGCCGTCACGGCGGCGCAACTCGTGCAGCAGTGTGACGACGAGGCGGGCGCCGCTCATTCCCAACGGATGGCCGAGTGCGATCGCCCCGCCCTTGACATTCACCTTCTCCGGGTCGAGACCGAGCTCCCGTATGACGACGAGGCTCTGTGAGGCGAAGGCCTCGTTCAGCTCGACGAGGTCGAGCTCGCCGACACCCACCCCGGTACGTTCGAGGAGCTTTCTGACCGCCGGGATCGGACCGATGCCCATCACCCGGGCATCGACGCCGGCGACCGCGCTCCCGACGAAAGCCCCGAGCGGCTCCACGCCGAGCTCCTCCGCCTTCTCCTCGCTGGCAATCACGAGCGCCGCCGCCCCGTCGTTCAGGCCGCTCGAGTTGCCGGCTGTGACCGTCCCGTCCTTGCGAAACGCAGGTTGGAGCTTCCCGAGCTTCTCCAAGCTCGTGTCCGGTCTCGGATGCTCGTCGCCCTCGACCCCGTTCACGGCGACCAGTTCGTCCGAGAAGTCCGCGGCAGCCCAGCGCCTCTGCGACTCCAGGGCGAACTCGTCCTGATCCTCCCGCGAGATCCCCCAGTGCTCGGCGACGTTCTCGCCCGTCTCACCCATGGACTCGAGCGGGAACATCTCCTCCATCTGCGGGTTTGGGAACCGCCATCCGAGCGTCGTATCGTAGGCCGTCTGGTTTCCTCGCGGAAACGCCGCGTCCGGCTTGGCCATCACCAGCGGGGCGCGGCTCATGGACTCGACCCCGCCGGCCACGAAGAGGTCCCCGTCCCCCGCCGCAACCGCGTGGCAGGCCGACGCGACTGCGGAGAGGCCCGACGCGCAGAGGCGGTTGAGGGTCACTCCCGCGACGGATTCCGGAAGCCCCGCCAGCAGCGCGGCCATCCGAGCGACGTTGCGATTGTCCTCACCGGCCTGGTTTGCAGCGCCGAAATAGACATCCTCGATCTCTCCGGCCTCCACGCCGGCCCGTTCCACGGCTGCCGCGATCGCCATGGCCGCCAGATCGTCGGGACGAACGCCGGCGAGCGCGCCGCCGTACCGGCCAACCGGAGTACGGACGGCGGAGAGGACGACTGGCCGGCTCCGATTCTGCAAGGTCACCGACGCTACTAGAATCGTCCCATGGCGCTTCGCGACATCTTCAAGAATCTCTTCGCCCGCTCCTCAGGGGAGGACCGGGTCGCGCAGTACGTCATCCGTGAGCACGAGCGTGGCCGCGACCTGACCGAGATCCTGGACGACCCCTACATCAAGAACCGCACGACCCCGCAGGAACGAGCCCGCCTCCTCGACCGGCCCGAGGTCGTTCGCGCTCTCGGCAAAGACACGGTCGAGGCTGCCAAGAACTAGGAGGGTTTGGCGGAATAACGCTCGTTGCCAGGGTGCGATGGTCGTTTCCAGGCAAGGACGCAGGGAGCGTTCGTATCCTCGGGATACGGGCGCGACTGAGGACGCAGTCCTGGGGGCGAGCAGCGCGGCCTGGCGGCACAGGCCGGTATTGCGCCAAACCCTCCTAGGAG
>JACDAN010000111.1 GCA_013695385.1 Actinomycetota bacterium
AGTCGCGCTGGTATTCGGTTCGTTTAGCAAGAACGCGTCCGTGGTACGAGTTGCCTGAGGAACCGCAGGGCAAATAGGCGCAAAGCGTCCGACGAAAGGAGATCGCAATGGACGAAAAAGTCGATCAGGCAAAGGGCGAGATCAAGGAGCAGACCGGTCGGGTGACCGGAGACGAGAGCCTCGAGCAGGAAGGCAAGGTCGACCAGGCCGAAGGCAAGGCCGAGGAGTCCTGGGACAAGGCGAAGGACGCCGCGAAGGACATCACCCGCTAGTCGGCGCCGATCGCGCGGCCGGCGTCGCTAGCGCGTCACGGCGAGCTGGCCGCACGCCGCGGCGATGTCGCGGCCACGCGTGAGGCGCACAGTCGACGGAATTCGCGCGCGGTCGAGCACGCCCTTGAACCGATCGATCGCGTCGCGCGACGAGCCCTCGAAGAAACCCGTCGGGTTGTACGGGATCAGGTTGACCTTGAAGACCTTCGGGTCGAGCAGGGCCACCAGCTCAGTCGCCTGCTCCAGTGAGTCGTTCACGCCGGCCAGCATCACGTACTCCACGAAGACCTTTCGATGCCGTAGCTCGAAATAGCGGCGGCACTCGTCGAGCACCGAGGGCAGCGGATAGCGGTCGTTGACCGGCATGAGCTCCGAGCGCAGGCGCGGGTCAGCCCCGTGCAGCGAGATCGCGAGCCGGATCGGCTGCTCGACCTCATCGACGAAGCGCTTGAGCCCCGGCATCCAACCGATCGTGGAGATCGTCGTGCGCCGGTGCGTGATCCCGACGTCCGGCAGACGACACGCGGCTCCGAGCACCTCGTCGTAGTTGAGGAGCGGCTCGCCCATCCCCATGAAGACGAGATGGTTCAGCGGCTCGACCCGCCGGAAGTGCAGCACCTGGTCGAGGATCTCCGACGCCGTCAGGTTCCGCCCGAAGCGCATCGAGCCGGTCGCGCAGAAGGTGCACGTGAGCGGGCAACCTGACTGAGATGAGACGCAAGCCGAGCGGCGGCCGTCCCGGTAGCGCATCAGCACGGCTTCGACCGGGTGGCCGTCGGCCGTGCGGAAGAGCACCTTGACGGTGCCGTCTGCGGACGTCGCCTCGTCCTCGAAGGTCAGCGAGGAGAACGGGACGGACTCGTCGAGCACTGCGCGCAGCGGGCGGGAGAGGTTCGTCATCTCCTCGTAGCCCGCGGCCCCTCGCGCCGTCCACTCCCACACCTGCCGTGCGCGAAAGGCCGGCTCGCCGCGGTCGGCGAGAGTGCGTTCCAGGAGCGTCAGATCCACGCAGCCACGGTAGCGCGGGTGATGCCTTTGTACTGTTCACCCCATGCGCCGCCTGGTTACTTGTGTTTTTGTCGCGCCGTCCTCCTGCCGGTAGGGGCGCATGCGGCCGTCTCCGTCGGCGCCTACGGAAACACCGACCGCTTCGACCGCCTGACGAGTCAGCGGACGGAATCCGGGCTGGTCTTCCTCGGTTGGGACCAGGGTCGGCACCGGGGGCTCCAAGTACGACCTCTTCCTGGAGGCCCTCCGGGATCGACCGCACATCGCGCTCCACCCCGAAGGGCAAGGCCGCATGATCACGCCGAGCGCCATCGCCCTCGGGAAGGGCGACGCCCACCTGATCGGGCTCGCGCAGGCGATCTATCCGGGCCTCGAGCTGTCTCTCGATCAGTACGTCGCGAATTATGAGCTGCCCGCGACGACGGCCAAGCCCGTTCTGATGGCGGAGTTCGGAGCGCCCATGGCCTCCTATCCGACCGTCGCCGCCGCGGCCGAGGCCCTACAGGGCTAGCAGGCGGCATCGTGCGCTGCCGGCTTCGACGGCTGGCTCCTCTGGACGTGGGATACGACCGGGGAGCGGCCCGGAGAGCCCGCCGTCTGGAATGCGCAAACCGGGGGAGGGCTGCTCGAGCGCGGATTGTCCCCCGCGAACCGTGCGGATCCGTGCGCTTCGCCGAACATCGCCCTGGGCAAGAGCGTCACGGCTTCCGGCAACTCGGCGGAATCGCCGGCGTCCGCAGCCGTCGACGGAACGATCTGGACGCTCTGGAACTCAGGCGGGCCTCCCCGGGGCTGGATCGAGGTCGACCTCGGCGCAGAGCACGACCTCACATTTCTGCGACTCGGCGTCCCCCAGACTCCGGCGGGCCGCGCCGTGCACAAAGTGTGGGGAAAGAGCGCCGTACCCGGAGCCCCGTATGTCGAGCTCCAGGAGATCGACCGCAGCACGGCGGACGGAGAGATCGTCGAGGTCGCACCGGGCATGCCCTGGGTCGGCATCCGCTACCTCCGCATCGAGACCATCTGGGGCCCGTCGTGGCCAGCGTGGCGGGAGATCGAGGTCTTCAGCGCGCCCTAGGCGCGACGTAGACTCCGCGCCATTAGGGGTCATTCTTTGAACAGGAGGTCTTTTCCGTGAGAACCGCTCTCGTGACCGGGCTCGTCGCGCTGATCGCGGCTTGCGCGCTTGCCGCTCCCGCAGCAGCTGCGACGCCGACCGAGCGGCAGCTCGCCCGCCAGATCAAGGTGATGCAGCGTCAGATCAAAGTCCTGCAGGGCCAGGTGAAGAAGCTCCAGACGCGGACGCGCACCGTCGAGGGCGTCGCGTCGGGCGCCCTCATCTTCGGTGCCTGCCTCGCCGCAGCCACGGCCGATGCGTTCCAGGGGACGTGGGAGACGATCGATCGGAACGCCGCGTCGGACTCGCCGCCGACGCCGGATCAGTATCCGGCGCAGGCGCCGGTCGCGGATCCGCTGAACTCGTGCCAGGTGCTCGAGACCCAGCGGCAGCCGGGAGCCGTCCCCCCGACGACGAACGTCTTTGCCGCGCTCCTGAACATCTTCCGCTAGCGGGCAGGGGCCTCGACGAGCCCGAGTTCCTCGGCGAGGGTGAAGAACGCCTTCGCGTAGGGCGAGTCGGCCGTCCGCTTGCGCACGTTCTGCCAGTCGATGCGCTCGCGGAGCGCCCTCGCGAGCTCGAGGTGGCGCTCGTAGTCGAGAGCGTGCTCGTCCAACGCGAGCAGCTTCGTCACGAGGATGTCGTCGAGCGCCATCACGTTCATCGGCACCGCGTTGACCTCGAGCTCTGCCGCGCGGGCGAACATCTCGTCGTCGACGGCGTGGCCCACCGGAGCGAAGATGACGTCGACGAGAACCTCGCCGTCCCGGGCCTTGTAGAGCCAGCCCTCAGGCGGTTTTTCCGGCTTCATGCCGGCGTCGGCGAGCGCCTGGAGTGCCCGCTCGGCATCTGCCGGCCTGACCAGGACGTCGAGGTCGTGGCCCGTACCCGGGCCGCCCCACGCCCACGCTGCGAGCCCACCACCGAGGAGGAATGGAACGTCCGCCTCGCGGAGGGCGCCGGCGACCCTCTTCAGGCTCTCCTTGATCGCCCCGAAGGGCTGCTCTTCCGGGTCATCCGGCACGGCTACGGGGTTACCCATCCGCCGCTCGCGGCAATCAAGGGAGCATGAGACTCCGGATCGCAGCCGCCGGCGACATCCACTGCTCCGAGGAGGAGCGGACGCGGCTCGAGAACGCATTCATGGACGCCGAGCGCGAAAACGACCTGATCCTGCTCGCCGGCGATCTCACGACGTCCGGTGAGCCGGAGCAGGCGGCGGTGCTCGCCGATGTCACTCGCGGCATCGGCGTTCCGATCTACGCCGTGCTGGGCAACCACGACTGGCATGCGAACCGGCACGAGGAGCTCGTCTCGACCCTTCGCGGAGGCGGGATCCGAATCCTCGAGCGCGCGCACGAGATCCTGACTGTCGAGGGCATTGAGATCGGGATCGTTGGGACGAAAGGCTTCGTCGGCGGCTTCTCGGGCTCGCTGATGCCGGACTTCGGGGAGCCGCTGCTGCGGCGCGTGTACGCGGAGACGAGCGCGGAGGTCTCCGCCCTCGACCGCGGACTCCGAAAGATCTGCGAGTGCGCGGTGCGCATCGTCCTTCTCCACTACGCGCCCACGACGACGACGATCGAGGGCGAGCGCGAGACGATCTGGGCGTTCCTCGGGAGCGAGAGGCTCGCCGGGCCGATCGCAGAGCACAGCCCGGACCTCGTTCTCCACGGCCATGGCCACGGTGGCACGTTTGCCGGCTCCATCGAGGACATCCCGGTCTTCAACGTCGGTGTCCCCGTCACCGGGCGCGACTTCTGGATCTTCGAGTTCGACAGCGAAGCCGGTCTAGTCACCGAGCCCGACGAAGCCCTTCGGTCGAAGGAACGCTGATCACGCCGCGAAATGGGCTGTGCCCGTTTCGTCAAGCGACGAACGAGGCTTCGTAGGCTCAGCGCCTCGCTGACGCGCCGCGCGCCGCGAAGCGGCGTCCGGCTTCAGGAGCGTCGCGGAAAGTCGCAAGACTTTCCGCGAATCAGCTCCCTACGACTTGGACGAGCCAGCGACGGTCGCGCTCTCGGTCGAGCTCGAGGAACAGCACGCGCTGCCAGGTGCCGAGGCAGAGCTCCCCGGCCCTCACCGGGATCGCCTCGCCGGCGCTCCCGAGCAGCATGGACATGCAGTGCGCGTGGCCGTTGCCTAGCTCCATGTCCTCCTCGCAGATGTTCTCCGTCCGCTGCTCCCAGTCGTCGTGGGCGTAGTAGCGCTCGCTGGGAACGAGGCCGCGCAAGAGCTCGGCGAAATCCTTCAGGAACCCATTCTCGAACTCGTTCACCCGAACGCAGCAGGTCGTGTGGGGGGAGTAGACGCAGACAATGCCGTCACGGACTCCGCTCTCTCGCACCGCTTCCGCGACGTCCTCGGTGATGTCCCGTACAGACAGTCCGCCCTCCGTGCGGAGGTTTCGTTCTCCCTGGAACACCTTCACGGCGGCCATCCTATCCACGCCCCCAGGGCCCGGTTACCCTGTCCGAGCGCGGGCCCGTAGCTCAGCTGGTTAGAGCAGCCTACTCATAATCGGTTGGTCCCTGGTTCGAGTCCAGGCGGGCCCACATGAGTCTGGATCTCGGGTAAACGGGTAAGGGAGAAGCATGGTCAGGTACGCACTCTCAGTGCTTCTCCTGGCGGCGGCACTCGCAGGGTGTGGGACCGAGGGAGACGGCGCCTCAGGCACAACGGCTCCCCGTGCAACGCCCTCGGGGTCGTCAACGCCCTTCTCGGCCCGCGACGTCGAGGAGGGTCTCGCCGCCGATCTGGCGGAAGGCGGCGGCATCGTCGAGCTCGGCGACGAGCCGCCGAAGCTGATCAGCTGCGAGAAATCCGAGGCCGAGACCGAGTGGAGCTGCCGGGTCACGCCGTCGAAGAGTGGGGAGGACGTGGTCTGCATGGTGACTGTCGATCCCACCACCCGGGTGGTCTCGAAACGCGATTGCGCCCGCCTCGACTACTAGGGCTTTAGTTCCCCCGAGCTGCGGACAGGACGCGGGATCCTGTCGGGCGTCAGCCACCGTTCGTCCTTGTCGCGGAGCTTCCGGGCGTATCGGTCGCCTCCGAGCAGGTCGAAACGACCCCATTCGAGGGCGCGCAGATCGCCTGAGGGCACGCCGAGCTCCCGGGCGAGCTCGCTCAGGCTCACGCCGCAGCGCAGCCGCGCCTGCCGCAGCTCGGTTCCCCGGGCGGTTGTGTCCGGGCTAGCCTCGGGCAGCGGCCTCACGCGGGCGACCTCGTGCAGCGGAGACCTCGTCGCCCTTGGCGCCGATCGCCTCGAGCGCGCCGACGAGTAGCGTGCGGCAGCGCGCGTGCACGTCTTCCTCCACGCCGTTGAGCCGTGCGATCTCCACCTTGATGGCCTCGCGTTCCGTTACGGCCTGAGCGACGATCTCGTCTGCTTTCCGGCGCGCTTTCTGCACGAGCGCATCGGCTTCCTTTCCCGCCTCGGATTTGACCTCTTCGGCTGCGCGCTGACCCGTGACCAGGCTGTCCCGCAGCAATCGCTCCAGATCCTCGTAGTCCACGAGCTTCTGTTCCAGCGCGGCCACTTGGGCACGAGCGGCATCGCGCTCGTGCCAGACCTGCTCATAGCTGGCAGCCACGTTTTCGAGCAACTCGTCGACGTCCTCGCGGTCGTAGCTCCCGAGGCGGCTTTTCAGCTTCTGATGCTGAATTTCGGGGGGAGAGAGGAACATTTCCGCTCCTTTTCGACTGGTTCCGTCCCGATCGTCTTTGTCGGGTGCAGGCGACTATTGCGGTCAACGACCCGAAGCGTCCGTTTGGGGGATGGCGGGGCCGGCCGCGCCGATAGTCGCACGATGAGACGCGTAACCCCTGCGGAACCGAAAGGCGGCAACTCATGGCTGCGGACGAACTCCGGCGCAGGCTGCGCAACTTCCCCGACGCGGGCCTGCTCCGCAGAATCGCGACAGCGCGCTAGCGCGCTGCTTCGCCCCGGTCGGGGGAGGACGGCGTGCTACACCCTTGGGGTGCGTCACGCCGCTGCCCTGCTCGGTCTTCTGGCAGTGCTTCTGCCCGGAGCCGGGCAGGCACTCCAAATCAAGCCTCTGAAGGTCATTGCCTTCGGCGACGTCGGCGTCGGCGGATCTTCCCAGCGGGCGTTCGGCGAAGGCGTCAGGCGCTTTGAGGCCAGTCACGGCGCCGACCTGCTGCTCGCGCTCGGCGACAACGACTACACGGAAGATCCTGGGGCCTTCCGCGCGAACTGGGAGGCGAGCTTCGGCTGGGCAAGGCGAAGCCGCATCGGCGTGACCGGCGTTCTCGGGAATCACGATGTGCGCGTCGAGGGCGGCCGCTACGAGTTCCCGACGCTGAAGATGCCCGGCCGGTACTACCGGCGCCGGGTCGGCCCCGTCGACTTCTTCATGCTCGACTCCAACGCTGTCGACGCCGGCCAGACCGCATGGCTCCGGCGAGCCCTGGCGGCGTCGCGGGCCCGCTGGAAGATCGCCGCCTTTCACCACCCGGCCTTCAGCTGTGGCAACTATCAATCTCACCCGGGTGTCGTGGGCAGCTGGGTTCCGCTGTTCGAGCGCTTCCGCGTCAAGCTCGTGCTCTCCTCGCACGACCACAACTACCAGCGCTTTGCCGAGCGGCAGGGAGTGAGATACGTCCTCCACGGCGGGGCGAACCCCAACCTCTACCCGTTGAAGGACTGCCCGTCCGGCTACCCGCGCCGCGTCCGCGGCCAGGTCGAGCACGGGTTCATCTACCTCGTGATTCGCGAGACGCGCCTCGACGGCTGGGCCGTTTGGCCCGACGGGCGGCGCCGAGATCACTTCGTCATCCGCGGCTAGGATCTAGGGATGGCCGAGCTCGGCACCATGCGGGTCAAGGGCGGCCTCGCCGAGATGCTCAAGGGCGGGGTGATCATGGACGTCACGACCGCCGAGCAGGCCCGGATCGCAGAAGAGGCCGGCGCCGTCGCAGTCATGGCGCTGGAGCGCGTGCCCTCCGACATCCGTGCGCAGGGCGGCGTGGCGCGGATGGCGGATCCGGACAAGATCGCGGAGATCCAGGAGACGGTGACCATTCCCGTGATGGCCAAGGCGCGGATCGGCCACTTCGTCGAGGCGCAGATCCTCGAGGCGCTCGAGGTCGACTACATCGACGAGAGCGAGGTGCTGACGCCTGCGGACACCGCGCACCACATCGACAAATGGCGCTTCACCGTCCCGTTCGTCTGCGGCTGCACGAACCTCGGCGAGGCATTGCGCCGACTCGCCGAGGGCGCTGCGATGATCCGGACGAAGGGCGAGGCCGGAACCGGCGACATCGTGAACGCCGTAACCCACATGCGCTCCGTCTTCGGGAGCATCCGGCGGCTGGGCGGTCTCGCGCAGGAAGAGCTGTACAGCGAGGCCAAGCAGCTCCAGGCGCCATACGAGCTCGTCAGGTGGGTGGCCGAGCAGGGACGTCTGCCGGTCGTCACCTTCACCGCCGGTGGGATCGCAACACCGGCCGACGCGGCGCTCTGCATGCAGTTGGGTGCGGACGGCGTCTTCGTCGGCTCCGGGATCTTCAAGTCCTCCGATCCGTTCCTCCGAGCAAAGGCGATCGTCGAGGCGACGACCCACTTCCAGGACGCGGAGGTTCTCGCCCGGGTCTCACGCGGTCTCGGCGACCCGATGCCGGGCCTGTCGGCCGCCGCGCTGGCGCCGGAAGAGCTGCTCGAGACCCGCGGCTGGTAGCACCCCGATCCGGGGCTACGATCCGTCGTGACCGGGCCGTTGCGCATCGGCGTGCTCGCAATCCAGGGCGACTTCCGCGAGCATGCGGGCGTCCTGCGCCGGCTGGGCGCAGACCCGGTCGAGGTACGGAAACCCGAGCAGCTCGACGGCCTCGACGGCCTGATCGTGCCGGGCGGCGAGTCCACGGCGATCTCCCTCCTGATCCGCGACGGCCTGGAGGAGGGCCTCCGTCGCTTCCGAGGACCTGTGTTCGGTACCTGTGCCGGCATGATCCTTCTCGGCCGTGACCACCTCGGACTCGTCGACGTTGCCGTCCGGCGGAACGCCTACGGCCGCCAGGTTGCGAGCTTCGAGGCCGACCTCGACCTCGAAGGCGAAGCAGTTCCGCTCCGCGGCGTCTTCATCCGGGCCCCGCGCGTCGACGTGATCGGCCCGGGTGTGGAGGTGCTCGCCGAGCATGACGGTGAGCCTGTGCTGCTCCGCGACGGGCGGTTCCTCGTCGCGTCCTTTCACCCGGAGCTGACGGACGATACGCGCGTCCATGAGCGATTCCTCGACATGGTTCGCGCGGAGGTGATGGCCGGTGGCGGGACACTCTAAGTGGGCGCAGATCAAGCGGAAGAAGGGTGCGACCGACGCGAAGCGCGGGCAGCTCTTCTCGAAACTGGCGCGAGCGATCATCGTCGCGTCCCGCGAAGGAGGACCGGATCCGGCAGGCAATCTCGCACTCCAGAACGCGATCGAGAAGGCGAAAGCGTCCTCGATGCCCAAGGAGAACATCGACCGGGCGATCGCGCGAGGCGCGGGTGCGGCCGGCGACGGCGTCGCCTACGAGGCGGTTGCATACGAGGGTTACGGCCCAGCCGGCATCGCCGTCTACGTCGAGGCGCTGACCGATAACCGCAATCGAACGGCTGCAGATGTGCGCCACATCTTCGCCAAGGCCGACGGCAATCTCGCGGAGTCGGGAGCGGTCGCCTGGCTCTTCGAGCGTCGCGCCGTGATTCTCGTCGACGGCGAGGCCGACGAGGACGAGCTGATCCTCGCCGCGGCAGAGGGTGGCGCGGACGATGTCACGCGGGAAGGAGAGACCTGGCGGGTCACCTCGAGCCCCGAAGCGCTCGGATCCGTCTCCGGGGCGATCCAGTCAGCAGGGCTCATCGCGGAATCGGCTGACCTGACGATGGTTCCGAAGACGACGGTCGAGCTCGAGGACGAGTCGGCGGCCAGAAAGGTCCTTCGGCTGATGGACGCCCTCGAGGAGAACGACGACGTCCAGGACGTCTACGCCAATTTCGACATTCCGGAGCGCGTACTCGAGGCCGTGGCTCTCTAGCCGGTTCCGGGCCGGCCCGGTTTGCGCGCCCGGAAGGGACGGCTGACGGCAGAGAAACGGCCGAGGGACGCGCGCGCCCGGTAGGTGCCCGGTTCGACGCGGAAGCTGTACCCGCCGACCCGCGAGGTTCGCGCCCTGAAGACGCGGCGCCAGGCGCTTCCGGTACGGCGTTCGAGAGCCACCGGCACGCCGACGACGGCGTGGTGTAGGAAGTCCAGCGCAAAGCCGGCGATCACGCGGCCTCCCCGGCGCGATCGAATCGAGACGGCCGACGGGGGGAGGTTGCCCTCGAGCTTCACCTTCGACATTGAGAGGAGTGCCTGCCCGCGGTTCCAGCTCGATCCCTGAACCGACCCGTTGACATAAAAGTCGTTGCTCTCCGGCCGCAGGAGGAGGTAGCGCACGAAGGCGTGGAGGTCGCGGCTGATCGGGAAGGCGAGCACGAGCTCGCTGGGCGCGGACTGCCGTTCGGCCTGGAGGACGAAGAACCCCGGGATCGTGCCGACCATCCGGCCGCCGACGAAATGGGGAACCGAGACGCCCGCGCGCTGGTCTTCGATCCAGTCCCGCGTGAGGTTCGCGAGCGCAGTCCGTTCGGTGTCCGACTGCCGTCCGTCGAAGCCGAGCTCCCAGTCGATCGTGGCGTGACCCCAGGAGTTCGGGGCGCCGCGCGGCCGGTACTCGGGGCCGACCCACGAGCCTGATGAGGGGCGCAGCGCGGTTCGGGAGTAGTCGTTGGGAGACGCTACGACGATGAACAGGCCCGGGGGCACACTGGCGACGGGTGGATTCGGCGCCACGCGAACGCGCTCGGTCGCCTGACCGGGCGCGAATTGCGCGACCGAGAGTGCTCCTAGGACCCCGGCCGTAAGCGTGACGAACGCGGCCCACCGCACGGTCGAGAGGCTAGCGAAGCCGTATTCGGGCCGTGTAAACCCGCTCGTGCCTGACGCCCGAGTGATCCGACAGGGCGAGAGTGACGATATAGAGCCCGGGTCGTGCGCGGTGTGGGACGCGGAGGCGAACGGTGTTCCTGCCGGCGTGCAGCGACGTCAGAACCGATGAAAACGTTGTCCGATTCCGCCGGAGCGCGAACCGGCCGCGTACGGCTCGATTCACGGTGGCCCGGACGACGACCCATCGAGTCCGCCCCGTTCGACCGGCCCTCGCTGCGAAGCCCGTGACCCGGGGCTGCCGAACCAAAGGCTGAGGTTGAGGCTGCGGGGCTGGAGCGGGTGAGGGCTGGGGTGTGGGAGGC
>JACDAN010000126.1 GCA_013695385.1 Actinomycetota bacterium
GCGAAACGGCCGGCCAGTCCGAGCTTGGCGTTAGCGTGCAGATACATCCGCGCCCTCCTTCGAGCGTAGGTCCGGGAAGACCCACAGCCTCGAAGGAGGGCCGGACGATCAGCTCAGCCGTTCACAACCTGTGTGGGCGTGGCAGCTAGGTGCTCAGCTTCTCTCGCAGGAGCTCGTTGACGACCTTCGGGTCGGCCTTGCCCTGCGTCTCGCGCATTACCTGGCCGACGAAGAACCCGAGCAGGCCCTCCTTGCCGCCTCTGTATGCCTCGACCTGTCCGGAGTTCGCCTCGAGGATTCGGTCGACAATCGGCTCCAGCTCCGAGGTGTCGGCCATGAGCCCGTCGCCGAGGTAGTCATCCGCCAAGAACCCGGGGGTGCCGCTCGCAGCGAGCGCCTCGATCAGCCGCTCGCGCGGAATGCGCGAGCGCGCCTCGATCAGTTTCCCGAACTCCTCGGGATCGACGGCCGCCGCATCGACGCCGGCGGCCGCGAACTGGTTCATCAGGACATTGGCAACCGCGCGGCGATCGCCCGGCACCCGCTCGAAGAGAGCATCTCTTCCGCTGGTCACGAGATCGGTGGCCGTGTCCGGGTCAAGTTCGGCGGCGAGCCGCATGATGCGTGCGCCGGGCAGCTCGGGGAGCTCCGCGCGCACGCGCTCCACCAGCTCCGCAGGCGGCTGGAGCGGGACGAGATCCGGCTCCGGGAAGTAGCGATAGTCCTGCGCCTCCTCTTTCGAGCGCAGCGGAGGCGCGGACTCCGTTCCGGGCTCGAAGTGAAGGGTCTCCTGCTCGACCTCGCCGCCGGCCTCGTAGATCCCGGTCTGGCGCTCGACCTCTCGCTGGATCGCCTTGGCCGCGAACGCGAACGAGTTCAGGTTCTTCAGCTCGGTGCGGGTGCGCAGCTCGTCCGAGCCCTGCGGGCGGATCGAGACGTTGACGTCGAAACGGAGCGACCCCTTCTCCATCTCCGCGTCCGAGATCCCGAGCTCGACCACGGTCTGACGAAGGAGCTGGAGGAACCGGCGCGCGTCGTCAGCCGACCGAAGATCCGGACGGGTGACGATCTCGACGAGTGGCGTCCCTGCCCGGTTGAAGTCGACGAGCGTCGCGCTTGCTCCGGCGATCCGCCCCTGTGCGCTCCCGGTGTGAACGTTCTTCGCCGCGTCCTCCTCGAGGTGCGCCCGGACGATTCCCACCTCCGGCTCCCCGTCAGGGCCGGGCACGACGAGCCGCCCGTCCACGCAGAGGGGCTCGTCGTACTGGGAGATCTGGTAGCCCTTCGGGTTGTCCGGATAGAAGTAGTTCTTGCGGTGGAAGACGGCCCGCTCGGCGATTCGGCAGCCGAGCGCGAGGCCCAGCTTGATCGTCCACTCCACCGCCTTCGCGTTCGGCACCGGCAACGAACCGGGGTGTGCGAGGCAGACGGGACAGGTTCGGGTGTTCTCCGGCTCCGAGTATGCGACTTCGCAGCGGCAGAACATCTTCGTCCTCGTCTTCAGGTGGATGTGGATCTCGAGCCCGATGACCGGCTCCCAGGTCACTGGAGCCTCCCCGGAACGACGTCGAACCCGATCGCGCGCTCGAGGGCGTGCCCGACGTGGAACAGCGTGTTCTCCGAGAACTGCGGGCCGATCAGCTGGAAGCCGACCGGCAGGCCCTCCGAGAGGCCGCACGGGATCGAGAGACCCGGAAGGCCGGCCATGTTCGACGGGATCGTGAGGACGTCCGAGAGGTACATGGCGAGCGGGTTCTCCGCCTTCTCGCCCAGCCTGAAGGCCACGGTCGGCGAGGTCGGGCTGACGAGGACGTCGAAGCTCCTGAACGCGGCCGCGTGCTCCTGCGCGATCACCGTCCTGACTTTCTGGGCCTGCCCGTAGTACGCCTCGTAGTAGCCGGCCGAGAGCGCGTAGGCGCCGAGCATGATCCGACGCTTGGGCTCATCACCGAAGCCGGCGTCGCGCGTCCGTTCGTACATCGACCGCACACCGTTCTCGCCCTCGACACGGAGCCCGTACCGGACGCCGTCGTAGCGGGACAGGTTCGAAGACGCCTCGGCCGGAGCGACGAGGTAGTAGCAGGCGAGCCCGTACTCGACGGACCTCGGCAGAGTCGTCTCCCCCACCTCGGCGCCGAGCGTGCGGCAGAGCTCGATCGTGCGGTCGGCAGCCTCCTTGACCCCGGGCTCGATTCCCTCGGCCTCGTTGAGCTCCTTCGGGACGCCGACGCGGATCCCCTTCAGGTCTTCGCGCTCGGGGAGCTCGACCGGCTGCGGCGGCTCCACCGTAGTCGTATCGCAAGGATCGCGGCCCGCGATGATTCGGTAGAGAAGAGCGTTGTCGCGGACGGTCTTCGTCATCGGCCCCACCTGGTCGAGGCTCGACGCGAACGCGACGATCCCATACCGCGAGACCGTGCCGTACGTCGGACGGAGCCCCACGATGCCGCAGAGCGACGCCGGCTGCTTCACCGAGCCGCCGGTGTCCGTTCCCAAAGCCCAGGGCGCGAGCCCGGCCGCGACGGCGGCGGCGGAGCCGCCCGACGAGCCCCCGGGGACGCGCCCCGGATCCCAGGGGTTCCGCGTCGGGCCGTACGCCGAGTTCTCCGTTGACGACCCCATCGCGAACTCGTCCATGTTCGTCTTGCCGATGAGCGGCAGGCCCGCCTCGCGGCACCGGGTCGCAACCGTGGAGTCGAAGACGGGGACGTAGCCCTCGAGGATCTTCGAGCCGGCGGTCGTCTCGACACCGCGCGACGAAATGACGTCCTTGAAGGCGATCGGCACTCCCGCCCCGTCCGCCTCGTCGACGGTTCGGAGGTACGCGTGGAGCTCGCCGTCCCGCTCGCGAATGGCGTCGAGGTACGCGGAGTGGAGCTCCGCGGCAGAGGCCTCGCCGCGCTCGATGAGACCCATCGCCTCCTCGGCGGTCAGCCGGAGCGTGTCGATCACGCCGGCGGCGCCTTGAAGAACCCGGCCTCGCGGTCGGGGGCGTTTGCGAGAGCGTCCTCGACGGGGATCGACGGCCGGGGCTCGTCTTCGGCCCACACGTTGACGAGATCGAGTGGGTGCGCGGTCGGCTCGACGTCGGAGAGGTCGAGCTCGGAGACCTTCGCGACGGCCTCGAGGATCGCGCTCAGCTGCTCGGTGAAGCGTTCGATCTCGTCGTCGGTCAGCTCGAGCCGCGCCAGACGCGCTACGTGAAGGACTTCATCGCGTGTGATCGCCATCGGAAATCAGTCTTTGAAAGTTGGCGGTGCCAGACTGAAGTCTGGCACCGCGTGCTCAGATAAGAAACGCGGGCCTCTCGGCCCGCGTTTACTGACGAAACGAGAGAGTGCCTAGACCGGCATGACGTTCGAAGCCTGCAGGCCCTTGTCGCCCTGCACCACTTCGAACTGAACCTTCTGCCCCTCAGTCAGCGAGCGGTAGCCCTCCGACTGAATCGCCGAGTGATGGACGAAGACGTCGTCTCCGTCCTCCCGCTCGATGAATCCGTAGCCCTTCTCGTTCGAAAACCACTTGACGGTGCCCTCAGGCAATCGTTCCTCCTTCGAACCGAACGACGGCCCGGGCACCCCGCGCCGCCGTACAACTGCAACAACGGGCGAAACCCTAGCACCGTCGAAGCCGCGCGGCCTTGACCGTGTTTCGCAGCAGCGAGGCGATCGTCATCGGCCCCACGCCGCCAGGAACCGGAGTCAGGAGGCCGGCCCGCTCGGCCACCGCCGGGTCGACGTCGCCACGCAGGCCGTCGGTCGTCCGGTTCATCCCGACGTCCACCACGGCTGCGCCCTCCTTGACCATCTCGGGGGAGATCAAGCGGGGCCGGCCGACAGCGACGACGAGCACGTCCGCCTCCCCGGTGTGGAGCGCGAGATCGGGCGTCCGCGAATGGCAGACGGTGACCGTTGCGTCCGCTCCGAGCAGGAGCAGCGCTACCGGCTTGCCGACGATCAGGCTGCGCCCGACGACGACCGCGCGAGCTCCAGCGAGCGGGACGCGGTACTCCTCGAGCAGCGTCATGATCCCGGTCGGCGTCGCCGGGGCGAGCACCGGCTCCCCCTGGTAGAGGCGGGCGGCGTTCTCGGGATGGAACCCGTCGACGTCCTTCGCCGGTTCAAGCCGCCGGACGAGCACAGCCTCGTCCAGGTGTTTCGGGAGCGGCGACTGGACGAGGATGCCGTCCACCCCGTCGTCCGCGTTGAGCTCAGCTATGAGGGCACAGAGCTCGTCCTCCTGCGTTTCCGCGGAGAGGCGGTGGTCGACCGAGTGGATGCCGACCTCCTTCGCCGCTTCATGCTTGCGGCGGATGTAGATGTCGGAGGCCGGGTCGTCGCCGACGAGGATCGTGGCGAGCCCGACCGTGCCGAGCTCCTTCACCTCTCGAGCGACCTCGGCGCGAATCCGTTCCGCGAGTGCTTTTCCGTCCATGAGCGTTGCAGCCACAGTCGGACCATAGGCGCCGACTCGGCGGCGCCGACCAGAGAGGCTACGGCGGCTCTGCCGGCGTAGCCGCTTAAGCTCACGTCGTGCTTTGGCCGCGAAAGAACGATGCGGAGTCGATTCGGGCTCGCCAGGAGCTCCTGAAGGAGCGAGCTGACGACGGCGAGGTCTTCTGGGACGACCTGACACCGTGGACAAAGGCCGCCGAGTCGGTCACCGGCGTGGCGGTCATCCCCGTGTCGGTCGCGGGGCCGATCCCGGTTTCCCTAGGCGAGTACGAGCTCGACGAGGACGGCACCGTCGTCGAGACCGGGCGCGCCGGCGAGGACGTCTTCGTCCCCCTCGCCCACACGGAGGGCGGGCTGACGGCGTCGATGCAGCGCGGGACGAAGGCTGCGGCCGAGTCGGGCGGGTTCCGCACGCACGTCCTCTCCGACCGGATCACGCGTGCTTCCTGCTTCCTCTGTCGCGACACGGACGAGGCGATTCGCCTCTCCCGCTGGGTCGAGGGGGAGCTGCCCGCCATGCGGCAGTGGCTCGAGGAGCTGACCGATTTCCCCGAGCTCTCCCGCCGGGCGAAGCTCCGGGAGGCGAAGACGCACGTGGTCGGCCCGATGTGCCACGTCCTCTGGCGTTGGACGACCGGCGATGCGGTCGGGCCGAACATGATGACCCGCAACAGCTACGCCCTGAACATGGGGTACGTGATGGAACGGGCGCCGGTGAAGCCCGAGCGGGCGATGCTCGAGGGGAACATGGGCGGCGACAAGAAGCCGTCCCACGAATACTTCCAGCAGGGCCACGGTAAGACCGTGATCGCCGAGACGACGCTGACCGACGAGGCGATCCGACGGGTGCTCAGGACGACACCGGACGACCTCCTGGAGCTCTCCTGGGTCGGCACGCACGGGGCGGTTGCCAGCGGGATGCAGTCTGTGGCTTTCACGCCGGCGTCTGCGATCGCCGCCGTCTTCGCCGCTACCGGCCAGGACCTCGGAATGGTCGGCACGAGCTCGATGGCGCACGGCACCGGCCGCCGGGTCGAGGGCGGCCTGCACGTCTCGATCCGCTTCCCCGGGCTCGAGGTCGGAACGGTCGGAGGCGGAACCACGCTGCCGTACGCGCGCTCGTGGCTCGCCGTCATGGGCTGTGCCGGCGAGGGGAAGGTCTACCGCTTCGCCCAGATGGTCGCCGCTGCCGCGCTGTCGCTGGAGATCTCCGCGTCGGCTGCGATGGCGACCGCCGGCTCGGAGAACTTCTTCCGAGCGCATCACGACCACGGCGGGCTTCGCTGAGCGCGTCGAGCGTGCCCCCGCAGCACGACCCCGCCTGCTGGGGTTGCGGGGACAACCCGAACGGGATTCGGCTACCCCATCCCACCGACGAAGGCGTGGTGCGGTACGAGGCCCGGTTCGCGTTCGCCCCGCACCACCAGGGCGGGCCTGGCCTCGTGCACGGCGGCCTCGTCGGCGCAGCACTCGACGAAGCGTGCGGACTACTCGCGACGTGGTATCGCTTTCCGTCCGTCACAGCGAAGCTCGCCGTCCACTTCCGCCGTCCGGTGCCCATCAATCACGAGCTCACCATTCACGCCGAGCTGGTCGAGGATCGCGGACGCCAGATCGCCATCCGCGGCGAGCTCCTGGACGGCGACGAGCTGCTCGCCGCCGCCGACGGCTCCTGGACGCACGTGCCCCTCGAGCATTTCCTGCAGACGCCCGAGGGCCGGGCGACCCGCGACGCCTGGCAAGAGAGCCTCCGCGACTGACTATTGCTCGAACGGCCAGGCCAGTGCGCCCGTCTTCTCTCCCACACGAACCCAGACGGTGGCCGTATGCGTGCCTGACGGAAGTTCCTCGGGCACACCAACGGAGAAGATCGGCGCATAGGTGCGCTCACCGGCCTGCACCGGGGCTCCGCGGCCGTCGACCCAGCCTCGAACCTCGATTCTCGCATCGCCCGAGACGTTCACGGTGAAATCGAGCGGTCGGCTTCCGAAGTTCAGATCAAGCTCGCTCAGCTGCACCTTCCACCCCTCGGCCTCCTTTCGGAGAATCGCCCCGATTGCGCTCAGCCGCCCGCTCTCGCCGCGGAGGGCTACGACCGACGTACGGTCGTTCAGCTCGGCCTCGAGGACGACATCGCCGCCGGCGACAGGCTTGTAGTCGTCGGCGAGCTTCGGCGCGGCTCCCTGAAAGACGCTGCGGGAAGCGGCTCGGCGGTTTCGCTCCGAGAGGAGCTCCCAGACCCGGTCGGAGTCACGCTCCGCCGCTGCCCGGGCGAAATCCTTGTAGGCATCGGCGGGCGACTCAGTTTCCCCGCCGCATCCTCCAGCAAGCACGAGAACGGCCAGAACAACGGCGAGCCTTGACGCAGCCACGGGTCGCAACCTACTCTGAGGCGTCTGGCCCGCGACGAAGGGAGGCGCGATGACAACCGACCTTGATCGCTTCCTTGCTCGCAGGGCCGTGAGCCTCATCCTCTAGCGCTCCCCGCCCTGCGTGCCACAGCCCTTCGGTCCCGCAGGAAAAGGAGACAGCTTGCAGTTCCAAAAACTCACGCAGCTCGGCTGGAACGACGAGCTCGCGGAGCAGTTCGGCGAGCACGCCGCCCCCGGCCTCGAGCCGGGCCGCGTGATCGTCCAGCACCGGGGCGCCTGGGAGGTCGCCACCGAGGCCGACGACCGGATGCTCGGGATCACCGGGCGCCTCCGGCACGAGGCCGCGCAGGGTGCGCTCCCGGTGGTCGGCGACTGGGTTGCCGTCGGCGACGACGCTATCGAGGCGGTCCTGCCGCGCCGCAGCAAGTTCTCGCGGAAGACGCCGTTCACCGAAGTGTCCGAGCAGGTGCTCGTCGCGAATGTCGACATCGCCTTCCTCGTGATGGCATTCGACGAGCAGGACTTCAGTGTCCGCCGGCTCGAGCGGTACCTCACCACCACCTGGGAGGGCGGTGCCGCTCCCGTGGTCGTCCTCAACAAGGCCGATCTCGCAGAAGACCTCCCGGGTCGGGTCGCCGAGGCGGAGTCCGTGGCCTCCGGCGTGCCCATCCATGTGATCACAGCGCTCGCCCGAGAGGGCGTCGATGTCTTGCACCCTTACCTCGAGGGTGCGAAGACCGGGGTCCTCCTCGGATCATCGGGCGTCGGGAAGTCCACGCTCATCAACGCCCTGCTGGGCGAGGAGCGGTTGGCGACCGGCGATGTTCGGAGCGACGGGCGCGGGCGTCATACCACCGTCCACCGCGAGCTCCTCGTCCTGCCCGGCGGCGGCGTCCTCATCGACACGCCGGGCCTGAGGGAGCTCCAACTCTGGGAGACGGAAGGAGGGCTCGAGAAGGCCTTCGCCGACGTCGCTGAGCTGGTCACGCAGTGCAAGTTCTCCGACTGCTCGCACCAGACGGAGCCCGGATGCGCGGTGAAGGCCGCCTTGGAGGACGGTTCCTTGCCCGCCGAGCGTTGGGAGAGCTACCTCAAGCTGCAGCTCGAGCTAGCCCACCTCGAGCGCAAGCAGGACCCGCGCCTGCGCTCGGAAGAGCGGAAGAAATGGGCGGCTCTGTCCAAGGAGCACAAGCGGCGCAAGAAGATCATCGGCCAGTGAGCCGGACGGAGCTTCGGAAGGCGCGGACCGGAGTCGAACCGGTGAAAGTGTGACTTCGGCGTGCCATGCTCAGTAGACGATGCGTCGTGTAGGGACGCTCCCCCAGCTCCTCTCTAAGATGCGGCTCGCCCGTCGGGCGGTTGGCCTACACCCGCTGCTCGGCGGGCGTTCCGCGTTGAAGGGAGGTCGTCATGCCGACGACCCTGTCCGCGGATCTCTATGAGCGGCTCAACGACCGCGTCCGCCACGCGATGCAGTACGCGGAGGCCGCGAGGCTCTGCGCCGAGGACGCGCTCGACCTGCTCAAGGCGACCCGAGACTTCCAGGAGGACCTTGACCGCCGGCGAGGGGGCGACGATGACTGAGCTGGCGTATCCGTATCCGATAAGCACAATTCATAGCAACGTGCAGGGAGAACTCGAACCGGTCCGGCCGGGCGCGCTGCAGGCGACAACGCCCTGGCGCGTCGTCCTGGACGTCTACCTCGCCGGCCGCGACTCCGAGCACACCCGGCGCGCGTACGAGCGGCACATCACGATCGCGCTCGAAGCGATCGGCGTCGCCACGCTCGCCGAGCTGAACGGCATCCACCTCAGCCAGTGGCGGGCCCACGTCGCCGGCTCGAAGCTCGCGGCAGGCTCGCAAGCGCAACACCTGGCCGCGCTGCGCTCGTTCCTCAAGTGGGCGCGCACGTTCGGCGCCCACGCGCTCCCCCAGGACGTGATCGCCGAGGCGCTGCGCGCGCCACGCGCCACGGTGATTAAGCCGTACGTGACGCTCTCCGAGCCGGAGGCGGGACGACTGCTCGCGGCGTGCACGAACCCGCGCGACAAGGCGCTGATCGCGCTCCTCCTCGGCGCCGGCCTGCGTGCGGCCGAGCTCGTCGGGCTCGACGTCGGCGACGTGCACGAGGACGCCGACGGCGAGACGGTGCTTCACGTCAGGGCCGGCAAGGGCCGCAAAGACCGGATCGTCCCGATCCGCGTCGACGTGGCCGCGATCGTCCGCCGCTACCTCGTCGCGACCGGCAGGACGCTCTCAAGCGACGGACCGCTGCTCCTCTCGGAGGACCCCGCGAAGCGGCGAGCGGATCGGCGACTGTCGACCCGTGCCGTCGGCTACCTGATCGACCGGCTCTGCGAGCGGGCCGAGATCGACGCAAAGAAGATCTCGCCGCACTCCGTCCGGCACACGTTCGCGATCCGGGCGCTCCGCGCCGGCGCATCACCAGTCGCCGCGCAGAAGCTCCTCGGCCACAGCTCGCTCGCGACAACGTCGCGCTACCTCGACCACCTCGAGCTCGGCGAGCTGCGCCAGGCGGTACCGGAGCTGCCGGCGTCGCCGGTGTCCGAGTAGGCCGGTTACAGGCAGCACCCGGCAGGCGGTCATCCCTGCCCGAAAGGAGGACACCATGCCCACCCCCCACGGCTCCGACCTGCCGACCAACCTGCCGAAGCTGGCGGCGGCGCTCGTCGACGAGCTCGTCGCTCGCATCGCGGCCGGCTCGGCCAGCCGATCGCCCGGCCACCGTCCAAACCACGACAGCGTTTCCGCGCGGGCAGCATTGAGGCGTCGGAGTCGACCGCATAAGACCTAAGCGAACCCTGCGCCCCGGGGAGGTTGACCCGAGGGCGCAGGGCCTCGAACCGAGTTAGCGGGATGCGCGAACCAACCCCCGCCTGTACGAACCGGCTGTGGCTGCGCTAACTCGCCGAGCAGGTCGCCGGCTGCGGCTTGTCGATCCGCAGCGCCGTTGCGGTTTTCGGGCTGATGTACGTGACGTACAACACCACGGGAGCGCCGCTGTTGTTCCTGACGAGTGCCGGATGGTTACCGAACTCAACGAAGCCGCTTCCCGCGCCGTACGGCGTCGTTCGGCAGTGCTCGTCGTAGCGGGTCAACGCGCCCGACTGGACGGCGACCAACACGATTCCCGGGTGCGAGTGCCAACCCGAACTGCCGCCGGGGGCAATCGTGATCGTTTGCATCGTGACGTCGGTCGCGCCCTTTGTGTGCAGCTTGACGTGGCCGGCGTACGCCTTGATCCCCTGGTGTTTCTTGTTGGCGCCGATCGTCGCCCGAACGAACGTCGTCGCGGTGAAGGCGGACGGCAGCGTTGCAAGCGCTCCGCCCACGAGCGCCAGCGCAAGCAGGCTGGCGATGAACAAGGTGAGACGTCGTCTCATTTCTCCCCTTTCGATTGCCGCTGCACGGATGTTACCACGCTCTCGGCAACGGCAAGCACGCCGGAGGTGGCGTGTGTAGATTCACGGCCGTTCCCGGCGCTCTGTCTGATAACCGCTGTTGCAGGCAGCGTAGAGTCCGGGCGTCTTGGCCCTGGCGGCTCTTATCGTTGCGATTGCCGCGGCGACGGTCGCGCTTCTCTCCTTTGCGTGGTCGATCGGCTGGTCGATCTACCAGCACCGCCAGCTCACCCGGGGCAAGCTGCACGTCACCGCGAACTACGGATACCTGACCGGTCCTGGGGTAAAGGGGTTCTCGGTCTCGGCGACGAACGAGGGCGCCGTGCCGGTCACGCTGAATAGCGTGACCATCGAGGTGCCGGGGATCGAGGAACAGCTCTTTATCGTCGCCTGGATCTTGCAAAACCCTGCACCGCTGGCGCATCTGCTCACGCCGGGGGCTACATGGCTGGGGTTCGCGGACCTCGACGACATCATGCGCGCGATCGCGTCGCGCGCGCCAGGTCGCCCGCCCTGGAAGGTTCGGGTCGGCGTGAAGGACGCGGCCGGCCGGACGTACCACGCGCCGCGCGTAAGCATCGGATAAGCGACCTGATCGGTAGCGCGCTCCGCGCGAGACCGTAGAATCTGACGCGAATCGAATCACCGACGCGGGCGCCTTTTTGGGGGCGCCCGTTGTCGTCATGGTCGCCCTCTAAGATCGGAGGCGTGATTCGAGCTCTTTGCGAGCGGTGATCGGCGCGTGGCAGCGGCGCTGACGCTCTCGACGGCGCTGGCGCCGTTCGACGACGCATTCGCCGCGCTCCCCGACGATCCGATGCTGTCGCGCTTCGCGAAGCTCTTGCGCCGACACCTCGTGGAGCGACTGGGACCGCTGCTCGAGTCCGGTCGCAGAGATGACGCGCTGACTGCCGAGGGGATGGTTGCCGGCGCGCTCTCGACCGTTCTGGCGTTCGCGGGGATCGAGGACCGACCGACTGAGCGGGCGGGACCAAGGCCATCACCGCTTCACCCGCGCGTGCTCCACGGGCTCGACCTTGTCCTCAGCACGACCCGCGACCGCTACCTCCGCCGCTGCATCGCTCGCGGTGCAGCGCGCGTCTGGCCGCTGCGCGTGAGTCGCGTGTCCGACCGCCCGAAGACGCGTGCGCGTGCGCCTCGCCGCCATCATCGAGCCGGCGCCTGCGGAAGCCGCGCGCCCCCGGAAGACCCTGAGCCGTTAGATCCGCCCACCGCGGGTGATGTGTCGTGAAGCCTGCTGGCGACGACCCGCGCTGGGGCAAGGTGCCGGCCCGGTTCTACGACGACCTCGAGCGCGGCGACATCACGCTCGACGGCTTCGCGCTCCGCGCCTACCTGATCGGCCGCACGAACCACCACACGGGCGAGTACGCCGCGACCGTCTCCGCGATCGCCGACGCGGTCCAGTGGCGGAAGAGCGACCAGCAGCTCCGCAACGAGCTCAAGAAGCTCGCGCCGGACTTCGACGTTGAGGTGAACCAGGGCCGCCGGAGGCCGTGGATCTTCCGCGTCGTCGCGAAGGACATGGGCCTACCCGTCGCCAACTTCAAACGGGAGACCCCCTCCGACTTTGAAGTCACTTCAAACGGGCGCGAGTCCGAGAACGTCCAAAACCAGCATCGCTACGCGGATTCCAACCCGCCGCGACTTCAAACGGGCGCGGCCCCTACAGACGCAGACGCAGACGTAGACGGAGACCAGGACTCAGCTTCATCTTCATGGGCAGACTCAGCCGCAGCCCAGCGCAGCGAGAAGGAGAGGGAGAACATTGGTGGTTGTGTGTCCGAGCCACCACCTAGCTCACGCACGCACGGCGGGCCTGTCAATGAAGAAAAGCCGTGGCACCGCATCGACCACATCCTCCGGAAGTTCCCCGCCGGATGAGTCCGAGTACGTCAGTTCCCGGAAGCGCGGCGCCGGCCTTGACGTTACGCGACGCCGCCCTGATGCTCGATGAGGCTGTGCGAGACAAGAGCTACAGGGCGGCACCGCTCGGCCAGGAGGTCGGAAGGTTCCTGCGCTACGCGGCGACGTCGCGCGACTTCTCACCCCGCTCGATCGACGATTACGAGTCGATCCTCGCCCCGTTCGCCGCCGAACATGCGCACCTCGCGTTCGTCGACTTCGACGGCGCGGCCGGCGCCGAGCGGGTGCTCGAGTTCGTCGCCCGCCGCTGGGGCTCCGCAGCGCCAGGGACGAGACGGAAGGCGTTTGCGGTGCTGTCGTCGTTTTTCGGCTGGGCGGTCCGCTTCGACCGGATCGCGGCGAACCCGGTGCTACGGATCGACCGACCCAGGAAGCGCGGCGTCGAGCGGCACGCGCACCACCCCGACCGCATCAAGCGGATCATCGCCAGGCAGCCGGCTCTCCGCGACCAGACGGCGATCGCGCTGATGGCGCGGCTAGGGCTGAGGAAGAACGAGCTGCGGCTGCTGCGCTGGCGCGACGTCGACCTGGAGGACGGCGAGCTCCGGGTGCACGGCAAGGGCGGCAAGGTCGTCGACGTGCCGATCGTGTACGAGGACCTGCAGCAGCAGCTCGCGCAGCTGGCGCTCGACTGCGGCGCAGACCCCGACCACTACCTGCTCTACCCGGAGCGGGTCGGCAACCTGCCCGGCGCCGCGACGCGCGGGCTGATCCGGGCGTTCCCGGAGCGGCCGATGCAGCAGTCGACGATGCACCGCTGGTGGACCCGCTGTCTGCGGCAGGCGAAGGTGCCGCACTTCCCGATGCACGAGCTGCGCCATTCCGCGGTTACGGAGTTCATCCGCGCGACCGGTGACGTCGCGGCGGCTCAGCGGTTCGCCCGCCACGCCTCCGTTGCCACGACGGTAGACGTGTACGGGCACCTCGACCGCGACGACCTGATCCGCGGCATGAAGCTGGCCGGCGAGCGGTGGGCCGTGAGGAGTAAGGAGTGACTTCGGAAAAAGCCGCTATTTGCGGGAAGAAGAGGCGCGGACCGGAGTCGAACCGGTGTGCGAGGCTTTGCAGGCCTCTGCCTAACCACTCGGCCACCGCGCCGGAGGACGTTCCATGCTATCGCCGGCCGAAGGACCGGTCAGGCGTCAGCTCTTCTCGGCCGAGCACGGCTGCGGAGGGCTCCTCGTCCCAGGAACCGAACGACTCTTACGTTTGGGCCGGGGCGGTGCCGCAAACCGTCCCGGCCCACATCCAATAGACGTTTAGCACCTGCCGACCTTACGGAGTCCCGGGAGATTTGGTCGCAAACTGCGCACGGCGTGTCCGCTCGCGCCCTTGCTCGTACACCGCCACGCTGTCATGGTGCCACGCTTCCGGCCGGCCGTCCTTCAGGCCCCGGCACCTGGGGTCCCCCGCGCCTGGCCGCAGGGCGAGGGGGCCCCACCTCTTCCGCACCGGCTCCCGGCCGGCCAACTCCAGACTACGGGCCGACGTCGCGCGAAACTGCATGACGGGGCCGTCACGGGCGTCGCATCCCCGCCGTACCCCGTCTCCGTCAGACATTCGCCGAGGCCGCCCGACGAGTTCTAACTCAGAAGTATCGCGGTAGACTTATGAAGAATTGCATGAAGGTTTGCATACTATCGCTGAGGCTCGGTAAAATTACCTGATCGAGCGTGTCCAGACCGCAGCTCTCCAGTGGCGCTTGCGGAGGCCGGCCCTAGAATCCTGGTAGACCTGCCGCGGCAAGACGACTCATCCGGCGTCAGCAACGCGGCGAGCCGGGGAACGGCTGTGCTTCGAGTCGCACACCGCAAGCGTGGTCGGTCCCGGCAGCATCATCGGCCGCGACGGCACCGTCACCGATGCCCGCCGTCCGGCCGGAGCCACAATCAATCGCGTGCGACCATTTTGTGGCCACGCGCCCGCGAGCGTTTTCTCCCCGAGACGACGAATCCCCTGCTCTAGCAGGGGATTCATGGAAGGGCGAGTTAAAAAAAATCGCTCGAGTTCCAAATAAGCGCGAAGATGCCCTTGTGAAACGGTTGTCGGTGTGCGAAGCGCGAGCCGTCACGCCACTACTTCGGCTGCTCAGCGGGCTTCGGCTTTCTCCGCCAGTTGCTGCAGGCGATCGAACACCTCCATGGTAAGGAGGGGGTCGACGGTTCGAGTCCGTCAGAGGGCTTCACAAAAGGCCAGCAAATGGCCGTTTTTTGTGGCCGGCGAGCGTGCGGCCTTCGCTGAGTCGCTCACCGACCTGTCCCCAAGACCCGTCCCCAGCGAATCGCGGTCTCCTGGTTCTTGGCTCTAACAGACGCTTCCAAGGCCACCGAGCACCTCCATGAGGAGGTGGGGCCCCAGGGTCTCGCGAGGAGCAAAATCAACCGAACGAGCTCCACTCACTGGTACGCCTGATCGTTCTGGGCAGCCGTGCATGATGCGTTGATGCGGCATGACCTTCCCATGGGAACGGTGACGTTCCTGTTCACGGATATCGAGGGCTCTACGCGCCTGTTGCGGCAGTTCGGGCCGGAGCGTTATGCCGAGGCGTTGGCCGATCACCGTCGCGTGCTGCGGGACGCGTTCGTCGCCCAGGGGGGTGTGGAGGTCGATACCCAGGGGGACGCGTTCTTCGTCGCTTTCCCGACCGCTGCTGGGGCGGCCGGATCGGCGAGGGTGGGGCAGCGGGCGCTCGCGTCGGGTCCGATCGCGGTGCGGATGGGCCTGCATACGGGAACCTCGACCGTGGCCGCTGAGGGCTACGTCGGGATCGACGTCCATCGCGGTGCCCGGGTCGCCGCGCTCGCCCACGGCGGTCAGGTGATCGTCTCAGCCTCGACGGCGGCGCTACTCGAGGATGAGCTGCTCCGGGATCTCGGACCGCACCGACTCAAGGACTTCGACGGTCCAGCCCGGCTGTTCCAACTCGGCGTCGCCGAGTTTCCCCCGCTGACTGCGGCGTCGCCCGTTTGGGAAACAAAAAAGCCCCCGATGCGGGGGCTTCATCGAAGCGGATGATGGGATTCGAACCCACGACCTTCTGCATGGCAAGCAGACGCTCTAGCCAACTGAGCTACATCCGCGAAACTGCGCCCAGTATAGCCGCGGTCTCTCAGGTTCCTGCCGCGTCCAGAGCGTCGTTCACGAGGCGGTCGGCAAGCTCGTTGTGCTCCCTCCTGACTGCCGTATAGGTCACCTGTCCCAGCCGCCGCGCGAGACGCGACGCCTCCGCCGACAGCTCCCGTAGCGCCTCGTTCTTGACCTTGTACTCGCCACGCATCTGCTTCACGAGCAGCTCCGAATCCGAGACGACCTCCACCTCGTCGACGTGAAGCTCGAGCGCCATCTCGAGGCCGGCGACGAGACCCCGGTACTCGGCGACGTTGTTCGTCGCGACGCCGATCGCCTCGCCCTCGGCCGCGAGCACCGTCCCGTCTTCCGCCTCGAGGACGTAGCCGTAGGCAGCCGGTCCGGGATTCCCACGGGCGCCGCCGTCCGTCGAGAGCCTGGCTCTCACAGCAGCTGGTAGATGTCGTACGCCGGCTCCTCGTAGGGGTGCGCCTCGCGGAGAGCGGCGACGACCTCCTCCTGGAGCTCCTCGGCGAAGACCGTCTCGAGCCGCAACTCGGACACACGCTGCTCCCGCCCTCGCTCCCCGATCGTCGGCGAAGCGCCTTCACCGGCAAGGAATGTTCCCGTCCCGGCGGCGTACCAGGAGCAGTGCTCGTACTCGCCGATTCGGCCGGCCCCGGCGTCGAACAGAGCCGTTCGCACCTTGTCCAGTGCCTCCCTCGGCACGAAGACGACGAGCTTTCGGTTCACGTTTGCTCCTTTCGCCAGAGGGGAACTGGGGTCGAGTGGCAACGCTCGAAGTCTTGCCGAGGCCGACGCCCGAGGAGCGGGCCGAGACACCGGTCGTCGTCGACGTAGACGAAGGCCTCGCCGAGGCGGCCGAGATCGTCGAAGACTGGGTCGCACCACGTCAGAACTGGGAGTTCACGCTCCAGGAGGGTCACGATTTCGGCCGCGCGAACAATGTCGAGGGACGGCTGCTCTTCGTGTCGGGCGACCAAACCTCGTCGCTTGTTTTCCGGCTCGACCAGCTGGACGCCGCCGAGGACGTGATGGATGCGCTCGTCCTCCGCTTCGAGGAGCAGGACGGAATCACGAAGCTCGCGCGCTGCATGTCGACAGGGCTCGACGTCGAGCTCCACCACAACCTCACGAACACGTAGCGACGGCTAGCTCGACGTGTCGATCTGGGCCTTCTGCAGCCGGCCCGAGTAGTCGACGTAGATCGATTTCCACTCCGTGAAGACGTCGAGCGCCGCCTGACCGGCTTCCCGGTGGCCGTTGCCGGTGTCCTTCGTCCCGCCGAAGGGGAGGTGAACCTCGGCGCCGATCGTTCCGGCGTTGATGTACGTGATGCCGGTGTCCAGGTCGCGCATCGCGCGGAACGCCTTGTTGACATCGCGCGTGAAGATCGACGACGAGAGGCCGTACTTGACACCGTTCGCCGCGCGGACCGCCTCCTCCACGGAGCTGACACGGATGAGCGCGGTCGTCGGCCCGAAGATCTCCTCCTGAGCGACGCGCATCTCCGGGTCGACGTCGCCGAAGATCGTCGGCCGGTAGTAGAAGCCGTCCGAGAGCCCGTCACCCGACGCGATCTCACCCCCGGTCAAGAGTTTTGCGCCCTCGTCCTTGCCGATCTCGGTATACGAGTGGATCTTCTCGAGCGCCCGGCGGTTGATCACGGGGCCCACGTCGGTGTCGTCCTCCCAGCCCACGCCCAGCCGCATGCGCTCCGCCGAGCGCACGAGTTTCGCGGCGAGCTCGTCGTAGACGGCGGCGTGGGCGATGACGCGGCTGGCCGCCGTGCACCGCTGGCCGGAGGTACCGAATGCCGACCAGGTGATGCCCTCCACGGCCAGATCCAGGTCCGCGTCGTCCATGACGATGATCGCGTTCTTGCCGCCGAGCTCGAGATGGACGTGCTTCAGGCCGTCGGCCGCCGCCTTCAGCACCTGCACACCTGTCTCCCGCGAGCCGGTCAGCGTGATCACGCGGACGTCCGGATGCCTCACCAGCGCTTCGCCCACGGCCCCGCCGCCACCGTGGACGATGTTGACGACTCCCGGAGGGACCCCGGCCTCGGTCAGCAGCTCGACGAAGCGCTCGCCGAGGAGCGGCGTGTCGGTTGCCGGCTTGAAGACGACCGTGTTGCCACAGACCAGTGCCGGCAGCATCTTCCACGACGGGATCGCGACCGGGAAGTTCCACGGCGTGATCACGCCCACCACCCCAATCGGCGTTCGGACGCTCATCTGGAACTTGTCCCTGAGCTCCGAGGGCGTGGTCTGGCCGAAGAGCCGCCGCCCTTCGCCGCCCATGTAGAAGGCCATGTCGATCGCCTCCTGGACATCGCCCCGCGCCTCGGCGATCACCTTCCCCATCTCGCGGGTCATCAGCTGCGAGAGGTCTTCCTTCTGGTCGATCAGCAGCTGGCCGAAGCGAAAGAGCACCTCGCCGCGCTTCGGCGCCGGGACGAGCCTCCACTCCTCGTACGCAGCTTCCGCGGCGGCAACCGCCTGGTCGACGTCCTCGGCTTTCGACAGCGGGAAGGTCCCGATCGAATCGCCGTTCGCGGGGCTCGTCGACTCGAACGTCCCGCCGGAGGAGGCATCCATCCGCTCGCCGCCGATGTAGTTCTGAAAGGTCTTGGCGCCGAGGAGAGCCACGGCGGGCAAGTCTAGCTTCGGAGTCTGAGCGGTCTGATCACGCCGCTTACTCGATTGGCCCGTCGGTCGGGAGGAATGTGCCCGGCGCGCGGGGGCGCCGGCGATCGCGGATCTCCCGCTTCCCACCGCTCGCCTTGCCATGCCGGCGCTCCGGGCCGGTTCGCCGTTCGAGGATCACCTCGACGTTCGGGTTGTCCCTGTAGTACTCCGTAAGCCTGTCGAACAGCTCGTCCTCGAGCTCGGCCGGAATGACGCAGTAGATCACTGCTCGAAGTGTAGGTACCGGCCCGGAAACCGCCAGAGGCGGGTCTAGATCTACCTAGACGCGCGCGATCTCGGGTACGACGCGGCCGTCGGGGTGGATCTTCGCGTTCCAGTCCTGGAAAGGTCCGTCGATCTCGGTCAGCTCGTGCCCTCGCGCCTCGAGCTTGACCGGTTGCGCGGACTCGGGAGAGACGCGGTACTGGTACCAGGTGATGTCCCAGGCGATCGTGATCACGAGCTCCTGGTTCACGCCCGAGAGGGGCAGGATGCTCGCCTTCGGCTCACCGAGGCTCTTCGCGACGCCGCCGATCGTCCGTCGGTAGTCGCTCGCGTTATAGAGGTCGGCCGCTTCCACGGTTGCCAGCTCGGGCTCGCTGAGGCGGCGGAGGATCGGTTCCGTCGCCACCGTCTCCTCGGGCGAGGATTGCAGCGGCGCGAAGATCGATGCGAGGAGGCCGCGTTTTTGGCGGCGGTGATTCACCGGGACCGTAGGGGTCGTCGGGCTCCCCTCCTTGATCCACCCGTTCTCCGTGGCGATCTCCTGGCAGAGCGGACACACGTCGACCAAGTCCGCTCCGTCGGGGGCGTATTGCACTGCACGCTCGCCCTGGAGGAGGCTTCGGTCGCAGATGGCGCAAATGCGGCTGACCGCCTGGCCTGTGATCTGCATGGGCGCCGACTATAGCCAAGCGCAGCTCGACCTCCGATCGCTACCCTGTGCTCTACATGTGTGTTTTACATGGAGAAGCTCAGTGAGGCACGGGCACCATCGGGCGGCACGAGTCCGCCGTCGGCTGGCTTCCGGCGACTACGAGATTCGCGCGCGAATCGAACGGTTCGCCGAGCCGGCCGTGCTGCTCTGCCTTCGTGAGCGCGCCACGCACGGGTACGAGCTCATGGAGCGACTTCCGGAGCTCACCGGCGAGCGAATCGACATGGGCAACCTCTACCGCTTCCTCCGCGTGCTCGAGCACGAGGGATTCGTCAGCTCGGCGTGGCAGGACGAGCTCCCCGGGCCGAGCAAGCGGACGTACGAGCTCACGGACGAGGGGCGTGCGCTTCTCGACCGCTGGCTCGATGCCCTCGGAGAGGCGCGCGAACGCATCGACCGTTTTCTCACACGCCAAAGCGAAGGGAGGTGAACACATGCATCACAGACGCCACCGACATCGCGGCTTCCGACCGAACCTGCTCGGCCGCCGCTGGTACGAGCGCGAGCGCGTCGTCGAGCGCCTCGAGGAGTATCAGCGCGACCTCGAGCAGGAGCTCGCGGACGTGACCGATCTGCTGCGGCGGCTCCAGAACGACGCCGGAGCCCAGCAGGCAACCGCGACCGTCTAGGGGTTTATGGGCGGGCCCGAGCCCGCCCTCACCTCTTCCTCTGTCTCCAGCGATGGAGGTTCTTCGACTTCGAGAGAGCCTTCGGCACCGCCGGCTCCGGCGGCGGGTCGTGCTCGGTGAGCCAGCGTGCCGCGTCGTCGTCCGGGTCAAGCCCGGCCGCTCGCTCTCGCTCCCCGCGCTTCTCGGCGCCGCGCCTGGTCAACGGGCGCTTCAGGCCGTGACCTCTTCCTTCTCCTTCTGCGATTCGGCCATGACCTTCTGGGCCACGTGCGTGGGGACCTCCTCGTACCGCGCGAAGTGCATGTGGTAATCGCCGCGCCCACCAGTGATCGAGGTCAGCGACTGGGAGTAGGTGAGCATCTCCGCCATCGGGACCTCGGCCTTGATCGACGTCATCCCGCTACCGGTCGGCTCCATGCCGTGCAGGCGCCCCCGCCGGGAGTTGAGGTCGCCGTTCACGGCGCCCACCGCATCGTCCGGGGTGGTGACGTCCACCTCCATGATCGGCTCGAGCAGCACCGGCTCTGCGGCGTGGTACGCCTCCTTGAACGCCATCGAGCCCGCGATCTTGAAGGCCATCTCCGACGAGTCGACCGTGTGGTACGAGCCGTCGACGAGCAGCACGCGAACCCCCTGGACCGGCGCACCCGCAAGCTCGCCGCGATTCATGGCTTCCTGGATGCCCTTGTCGACCGCGGGCCGAAAGCTCTGTGGGATCACGCCCCCCCCGATCTTGTCCACGAACTCGTAGCCCGTGTGCCCCTCGAGCGGCTCGAGCAGGATATGGCAGTCACCGAACTGGCCGCGCCCTCCGGTCTGCTTCTTGTAGCGCCCGTGTCCCCGAGACTCCTTGCGAATCGTCTCGAGGTAGGGAACCCGCGGCGGGCGGAGGTCGACCTCGACCCCGAAGCGCCGCTTCACCCGGTCGACGGCCACCTCGACGTGCATCTGGGACAACCCTGAGAGCAACTGCTCGCCGGTCTGCTGGTCTCGCCGCATGACGAGCGTCGGATCTTCCTCGCTGAGGCGGCGAAGCGCCTGCCCGAGCTTCTCCTCGTCCCCTTTTGCGTGCGGCGAGATCGCGAAGCTCATGACGGGCTCCGGGAAGTCGATCGCGACCTCGGCCACCTCGCGCTCGGCATCGAGCAGGAGGTCCCCCGTCAACGTCTCCTTCAGCTTCGCGACGGCGCCGATGTCACCCGGGCCGAACGAGGAAGCCTGTCCGTGATCCTTGCCCTGCAGGATCAGGAGCTGACCCACCCGCTCCTTCGCGCGCGAGCGGGTGTTCACGAGCACGGAATCCGAGCTGACGGTGCCGGCGATGACGCGGAAGACGTTGATCCGGCCCGCGAATGGGTCCGCGACGGTCTTGAAGACGAACGCAGCGCTCGCCCCATCGTCGATCGAGACGTCGAAGGCTTTCTTCGCAGGCGATGGGACCCCCTCGACGAGCAGGTCGAGCGTTCCGGTGGTGCCGAGGTTCTTCGTGGCCACCCCGCAGGCGACCGGGAAGATCTCGCCCCGGGTGACCGCGTCCTTCAGGGCATGCGCGACGTCCTCGTCGGAGAGCTCCTGGCCCTCGAGGTACCGCTCCATCAGGCCTTCGTCGGTCTCGACCACGGAGTCGAGTAGCTGCTCCCGGTACTTCGCCACCAGGTCGGCCAGCTCGGCGGGAATCTCGACCGTCGCGCCCTCCTTCTCTCCCTCGGGGCTCGAGTAGGCCTTCATGTGGAGGAGGTCGATGATCCCGGTCAGCTCGTGCTCGGCCCCGATCGGAAGGTGGACGGCCACGCAGCGCGTCGAGAAGGTGCTGCGGAGCTGCTCGAGCACCCGGAAGAAGTCGGCTCGCTCCCGGTCGAGCATGTTCACGAACAGGACGCGCGCCAGGCCGAGCTCCTCCGCCCGCGACCAGACCCGGCTCGTCTGAACCTCGACGCCCATCACGCCGGAGACCACGAGGAGCGTGCCCTCCACGACCCGGAGGGACGCGATCATCTCGCCCTGGAAGCTCGGCTCCCCGGGGGTGTCGATCAGGTTGATCTTGCGGCCCTGCCACTCCGCGTGGCAGAGCGACGCGGAGATCGACATCTGGCGGCGCTGCTCGTCCTCGTCCCAGTCGGCGACCGTCGAGCCCTGCTCGATCGATCCGAGCCGGTTGACGGCGCCTGCCTGGAAGAGCATCGACTCGACGAGCGACGTCTTCCCCGTCCCGCGGTGACCGGTCACGGCGACATTGCGGATCTTTCCGGGCTCGGCTGCGGGCATGCGTTCGGATCCTCCTAGGTGGTCGGGCCCGGGATTTTACTGCGAGAAAGGCGTCGAACTCAGGCCTCGGCCTCGGCGCGCGCCGTGGCGCCCGAGAGCCGTGCCTTCAGGCGAAGGATCGCCTTGGTGTGCAGCTGGGAGACCCGCGACTCGGTGACGCCCAGGACCTCGCCGATCTCCCTGAGCGTCAGCTCCTCGTAGTAGTAGAGGGTGACGACGAGCTTCTCGCGCTCGGGGAGCCGGGAGATCGCGTCGCCCAGGGCCTCCTTGAGCTCGGTCTGGGCGAGCGACGACTCCGGGGCCGGCGCGTCGGTGTCCTCGATCGTGTCGATCAGGGCAACCTGGTCGCCGCCCGAGCCGCCGATCGTCCAGAGCTCGTCGAGCGCGGCGATCGAGGAGCGCGAGATGTCGGTCAGGCTGTCCTCGAGCTCCTCGACCGTGATCCCGACGCCGGCGGCGATCTCCTCGTCGGTCGGCGGCCGGTGGAGCTTCGCCTCGAGGACGGCGATCGAGCGCTCGATCTCCCGGGCGCGGGCTCGAACCGAGCGCGGCACCCAGTCGAGCGATCGAAGCTCGTCGATGATCGCCCCCTTGATCCGGGCGATCGCGTAGGTCTCGAACTTGATGTCGCGGTCGGGGTCGAAGCGCTCGATCGCCCCGATCAGGCCCAGGAGTCCGTAGGAGACCAGATCTTCCTCCTCGACATGAGCCGGGAGGCCGCTCCCCAGGCGGCCCGCGACGTACTTGACGAGCGGCGCGTAGGTGAGGATCAGGCGGTCGCGGAGCGACTTGTCGTCCGGCCGCGCCTTGAAGGAGCGCCAGAGAGTCAGGGTGTCTTCTACCTGCGCCACGGACTACCCAACAATACGGGCCTACGGCCGGTTTTCCTCATCCACGGCTGACCCGAAACGCCTTCGCAGCCACCCCGAGGAACCAGAAGGCGATCGCGGCCGCTGCTACGGCGACGACCCAGAGCCCGGGCTCGCCGTCACGAGCCGCAGCTCCACCGGCCGCCGCGATTCCGGCGAAGAAGACCGCCAGCAGGAGGAAGAACGCACCCTGCACGCGCCGCTGCCCGGCTCCAGCCACGGGGCGAGCCTACTCTCGCCGGTTCGGCTCCCCTTCAGGGTCTGATGCCGCGGAGGGCGGTGTCTACAATCGAGCTAAGCCCAGGGGCGTAGCTCAATTGGTAGAGCACCGGTCTCCAAAACCGGGGGTTGCAGGTTCGAGTCCTGCCGCCCCTGTTCCTCGCTGGAAGCCGGAAACCCGCGACGCGCAGGGGCTCGCCCGCGCGCAGGCCGCCTCGCCGTCGACCGCGTAGGCGGCGTCCTCCTTCGGGAAGAGCGTGCGCCGCCCCCGCCGCTCGTCGGCGA
>JACDAN010000134.1 GCA_013695385.1 Actinomycetota bacterium
CCCCCTAGCCCACCGCTCCAGCAGCCGGCAGAAGGAGAGGGCGGCGACCTCGCAGGCCGCGAGCTGGCCGATCAGGCGCCGTGCCGTGGCTTCCTCGGCCGCGCGGTCGAACAGCGCCTCGGCCCAGGAGGGCGTGGGGTTGATCCGGAGCGTGCTCATACTTCGACTATCACGGGGAGGATCATCGGCCGGC
The DNA here is from genome assembly GCA_013695385.1 of Actinomycetota bacterium. GTDB lineage: Bacteria > Actinomycetota > Thermoleophilia > Gaiellales > Gaiellaceae > JACDAN01. Next base: position 194 of record JACDAN010000134.1, read on the forward strand.
GGCCCGTTCTGTCGTAGACCAGTTGCCCGACTGCGTCATGGAGATGCTCCTGGAGCAGCTTGATCTCCCGGATGTTCTGGCCGAGCAGGTCGCGGAGGACGCGGTCGGCTTCGCCGCGCATCTCGTCGAGTAGCGGGCCCGGTTCCGACAGGCCCCGGACGATCAGCTCGGGCGCCGCCACGGCCGCGCCGTTCGACCCGCCGATCGTCGCCACGATGATCAGGACACCGTCCTCGGAGAGCGTGCGCCGGTCACGCAGCGCCACGTCGCGCACGTCACCGACCCCGAGGCCGTCGACGTAGGTCACGCCCGCCTCGACGCGGTCGACCATCCGCACACCGCGCGGTGAGAGCTCGAGCACGGAGCCGTTCTCGGGCAGGAAGATCGAGTCGGCCGGGACGCCGCTGTCCTGGGCGAGCCTGCCGTGGGCGGCCAGCATTCGGAACTCGCCGTGCACGGGCATCATCGCCTTCGGCCGCACGAGCGCCAGCATGGTGCGCAGCTCCTCGGCGTGCCCGTGGCCCGAGACGTGGACCGGGGCGATCTCCTGGTGCAGCACCTCTGCGCCGTTCTTCGTGAGCTCATTGATCGTGTCGTGGACGCGCAGCTCGTTTCCAGGAACGGGCCGGGCAGAGAGGATCACGGTGTCCCCTCGCTCCACGGTGACGGAGGGGTGGTCTCCGTAGGCGACGCGGGTCAGAGCCGACATGGGCTCGCCCTGGCTGCCCGTGCAGAGGATCAGCACTTCGTGGGGCCGGAAGTCCGCTAGCTGGTTTGGCCGGATCAGGATCTCCTCCGGCACCGTCACGTAGTCGAGGTTCCGGGAGATGTTCATGTTCTTCCGCATGGACCGGCCGACCACCGCGACCTTCCGGCCGACCTGCGACGCGACGTCGATCGCCTGCTGCATCCGGTGAACGTTCGACGCGAAGCACGCGATCAGCACCCGGCCTTCGCAGCGCGGGATGATCTGCTGGAAGGCCTCGCCGACGAGCCTCTCCGAGCCCGTCGTTCCAGGTCGCTCGGCGTTCGTAGAGTCCCCGAGCATGAGATCGACCCCTTGCGAGCCGACCTCAGCGAGGCGTCCCACGTCGGTGCGAAGACCGTCGACCGGGGTGTGGTCGAGCTTCCAGTCCCCGGTGTGGAGGACACGGCCCGCGGAGCTTTCCAGCACGATCGCCACGGCGTCCGGGATCGAGTGCGCGACGCGGATGAAGCTGACACGGAACGGGCCGATGTCGACGGGATCATCCTCTGGCCGCGCCTCCTTCAGCTCGACGGAGTTGAGGAGCCCGTGCTCGTCGAGCTTCGACTGGGCGAGTCCGAGCGTGAGCTTCGTCCCCCATACCTCGCGCACCTGAACCTCGCGCAACAGGTACGGCAGCGCGCCGACGTGATCCTCGTGCGAATGCGTGAGGATCACCGCGCGGACGCGCTCCTTGCGATCGGCCAGGTACGTCATGTCCGGAAGGATCAGATCGACGCCGAGATGCTCGTCCCGCGGAAACGCAAGGCCGGCATCGACCACGACGATGTCATCGCCTAGCTCGTAGACGGTCATGTTCTTCCCCACCTCGCCGACGCCGCCGAGTGGGATCACGCGCAGAGTGTCTGTCACGGGGCCCACTCTAACCGTGGCCTCCCCCGTTCAAGGGATGCGGCGTGCGCGCCGATCCAGTGCGATATGCCGGTAGTGCCCGCCGTTTCTCTCGGCTCTCTCGCGCTGGTCGCAGCCGCTGTGATCGCGGCCGAGCTGCTGCACCGCCGGGACGACGATCTCGGCGCGGAGAACGCCTTCACCGATCGGTTCTCGGCCGCGGCCCGCCGTCTCCGTCGTCGCCGCTCTCCTCCTCGGGCCGCTCCCCGCGGGCTTCGTCACGGTTCTCGCGATCCTGGGCGTGCGCCGGCTGAGCGGCGATCCCTGGCGGGAGAGCGTCGTTCGCGGCGCAGCGGTCGGAGGCGCGGCCTTCGCGGCCGGTGTCGCGTATCTCCTGGCCGGCTCGCCCGCCGGAGCGGTGGCCCTTCCCGATGACCTGCTCGGCCTGGCCGTGCTCGGAATCGCCTTTTCAGCGGTAAAGACGCTCGCGGAGCGCCTGGCAGCCCGGGACACCATGTTCGAGTCGGATCTCCTGGCATCTGCCGCAGAGGTCTCGCTCGGCGCCGCGCTCGCGATCGCGGTCGACTCCAACCTGTGGTACGCGGCGCTCCTCGTTCCCGTCCTCGTCCTGCTCGAGCGCCTCTACTGGCGCCTGGCCGGCGTTCGACGGGAGGTCGCCGCAGCCCTCGAGACATTCGCCAATATCGTCGACGAGCGCGATCGCTCGACGCACGGCCACTCTCTGCGGGTTGCGGAGTACGTACGTGAGCTCGCCGACTCGCTCGGCCTTCCCCACGGCGACGTGCGGCGTCTCTGGTGGGCCGGCCGGCTCCACGACCTGGGAAAGGTCGCCGTCGACGCCGCCGTCCTCGGCAAGCCGACCCGCTTGAACGCGGAGGAATGGGCCGCCGTGACCCGAGCGCCTCGCCTCTCCGCCCGGCTCTTGCAGCGTTTCCGCTTCGCCGCCCACCAGGCGAAGGCCGTCGAGTACCACCGCGAGCGCCTCGACGGATCAGGCTACTACGGCTCCCGGGGCAGCGACATCCCGCTCGCCGCCCACTTCCTGATCGTGGCCGACAGCTTCGACGCGATGACGTCCGACCGTCCCTTCCGCCGGCCGCTCACCCATGAGGATCGGCATCGGGATCTTCGAGCTCTTCGTCGCCGGGGTCGTGGCGGGAGCGGTCGGCGCGAAGATGTGGCTCAGCACCCGGGTTCGGGCTCGCCGGCTGGCGGGCGCCCGCGGGGGCGGCGTCGGCGGGAGGCGACCGCGCAGCACTCTTCGGGCGGACTGTCGACGCATTCGAGGACAGCTGGGCTCTAGAGTTCGCCCTGCTCGTCTCCTGGGAGGAGGACGGTACGGGAGGCACCGTCGAGCTCCAGCGCGGCGAGAGCAGCACCCCTCGGTCAGAGCTCACGAGCTGGCTCCTCCGCGAGGCGGAATCGGGCCAGGAGCTGATCGTGGACGACGGCGTCCAGCTCAGCCGCGACGGGGTCTCGCTCGCCTTGCCCCTGCGGCGCGAGAACAGCGCACTCGTAGGCTTTCTCGTCCTCGGCGGCCTCGACCGGCCGGCGGCGTACGTGGTCGTCGCCTCGCGAGCCTCCCTGGACCGCCTTGGACTCGCGCTTGCGGACGCTCCCGACGCCGGCCCTGCCGACGCGGCGTCTGGCAGCTGCCACCTGAGCCCTCCAAGCTCCCCTATGGGGCCGACGTGGCCTAGGCAGCTACGGGCGCGCCGAGGCGCTCGAGACAGGCCTTGATCCGAGCCGTCTGCTCCTCGTCCGCCTCGATCAGCGGTAGGCGCAGGCCGCCGACGTCGTGTCCGAGGAGGTTGAGCGCCTTCTTGATTCCGATCGGGCCGACCGTGACCCCGAGGATCTCGTAGGCGGGAGCGAGCTCTTCATCGATCCGGCGAGCCGTCTCCAGATCGCCGTCTCTGAAAGCGCGGATCTGCTCCTTCACCTGCGGCCCGACGATGTGCGTGTGGACGCAGATACCCCCGAGGCCGCCGAGCTCCAGGAAGTCGACGATGAGGTTGTCGTCGCCGGCATACAGCGCAAGATCTGTCTCCGCGACGATGCGCCGGGCCTGTTCGAGGTCGTCGTAGGCCTGCTTCACGGCGACGACGTTCGGAATCTCCGCAAGCTCGGCAAGCGTCTCGACCTCGACGTTCACCACTACCCGGGCGGGGATGTTGTAGTAGACGATCGGCTTGTCCGTCGCGGCGGCGATCGCCTTCACGTGCTCGACGATCCCGCGGGGCGGCGGCTTGTTGTAGTAGGGCGTCACCACGAGAAACCCGTCGACGCCGAGCTCGTGGGCCCGCTCCGTCAGATGGACGGAATGGCGCGTGTCGTACGTGCCCGTGCCGGCGACGACGGTGGCCCGGTCTCCGACCGTCTCCACGGCGGCCTCGTAGAGCGAGAACCGCTCGTCGTCGGTGAGGGTGGGCGCCTCACCCGTCGTCCCGGTGACGACGACGCCGTCGGAGCCGTTCTCGACGAGGAAGGCGGCGAGCTCGCGAAACTTCGGGATGTTGAGGGCGCTGTCACCGTCGAACGGCGTCACACTCGCGGTCAGGATCTCGCCGAGCACCTCGTTCGATTCTACGTCAGTCGAGTAGAGCCTCCAGCCCGGCGGTGAGCCCCGGCGGCAGCGTCGGCAGCCGCTCCAGGGCCAGGAGCACGCCGGGGACGTATGCCTCGCGGGAGAGCGCGTCGTGGCGGATCGTGAGGAGCTGGCCGTCTCCGCCCAGCAACACCTCCTGGTGAGCGACGAGGCCCGGGAGCCGCACCGAGTGGACGGGGGCGTCACCAAGGAGCTCCGCCGTCGCCTTGGCCGTCCCGGACGGCGCGTCCTTCTTCCGGTCGCTGTGGAGTTCGACGATCTCCGCCCGCGGGAGATAGCGGAACGCCTCCGCCGCGAAACGCATCATCAGCACGGCCCCGAGCGCGAAGTTCGGCGCGTAGAACACCGCCACGCCCTGTTCCCGCGCTGCTTCGTCGACGGACGCTGGATCCCAGCCGGTCGTGCCGACGACGGACGGCACTCCCTGCCCGATCGCCTCGCGGACGCTCGCCTCGACCGCATCCGGAGCGGTGAAGTCGACCATCGCCTCGGCCTCCCGAAGAGACGTCAGCTCATGCCCGGCCCGCTCTAGCGCAGGCCCGAGCACCGATCCCACCTGCCCACCCCGCCCTTGGAGGGAGACTCTCACGCCGCGGCGGCTGCGAGCGCGGGATTCACTCGCTCGACCGCCGCGAGGAATCGCTCCTCGCTCGGACCGATCGCCGCTGCCGACAGCCGTTCGGGTGCCAGGAGGACGCCGGCGAGCTCGGCGAGGGCGTCGATCTCGACGGCGTCGATCTCGGCGATGATCCGGTCGAGCGACAACAGCTCGGTGTCCGTGATGAGCGACTTGCCAAGCCGGCTCATGCGGCTCGCCGTCGCTTCCATCGAGAGCAGGATCCGCCCTTTCAGGTTCTCCTTCGCACGCTCGAGCTCGTTCGGCCGAAGATTGCCGGCGGCGACGTCCGCGATCTGCTCCGCGGCGATCTCGAGGCACGCCTCGAGATTCTCCTCGCGCGTCCCGACGTAGAACCCGATCTGACCGGTGTCCGTGTACTGGGACGCAAACGTGTAGACCGCATAGGCCATCCCGCGCTTCTCGCGAATCTCCTGGAATAGCCGCGACGACGCCGAGCCGCCGAGGATGGCGTCGAGCAGCGAGGCGGCGAAGCGCCTTCGGTCGGAGCGCGCGATGCCGGGGGCGGCGAGGCAGAGGTGGTACTGCTCGGTGTCCTTCCGGAGGAAGCGGAGGGCGGGCGGCGGCGGCTTCACGAGCGGCGGCCTGATACGGCGGCCCCGGGACGGTGGATCGGACAGCTTCGCCTCGGCCCGCTGGAGGAGACTCAGCAACTCGTTGTGGTCGAGGTTCCCGGCGGCCGCGAGGACGACGTTCCCCGGCAGGTACATCGACCGGTGGTACGCGGTGATCGAACGGCGCGAGATACCGGAGATGACCTGTGCCGTCCCGATCACGGGGCGACCCAGCGGGTGGTCGCCGAACACCGCCTCGCCGATCAGGTCGTGGACGAGCTCCTGGGGCTGATCCTCGTACATCGCGATCTCCTCGAGGACGACCTCGCGCTCGCTGTCCACCTCCGTCAGCTGTGGCGCGTAGACCATGTCGGTCATCACGTCGATCGCCTCTTCGAGGTGGTGGTCGGCAATACGGGCATAGACGACGGTGTGCTCACGCGAGGTGGCGGCGTTCAGCTCCCCGCCCATCCCGTCGAAGACCTCGGCGATCTGCTGTGCGTTATACGAGGCCGTGCCTTTGAAGAGCAGGTGCTCGATGAAGTGCGAGACGCCGGCGCGCTCGTCGCGCTCGTCCCGGGACCCGGCGCCGATCCAGAACCCGAGCGCGATCGAGCGCACGTGCGTCAGGCGCTCGGTGATGACTCGCTGCCCGGAGTCGAGCTCCGAGAGAACGTACTTCTGCACGGGAGGATCGTAGTGGGAGGGCGGCGAGAAGGCATGCCAGCCAAGCCGGCATGCCTCTGCGGCACCGACAAGCGGCGCCTCGGCGCCGCCC
>JACDAN010000203.1 GCA_013695385.1 Actinomycetota bacterium
ACAAACCCGAATCTGTCGCCTCCCCGGCAAACAAAAACCCCGCCTATGCGGGGCTTTTAGGAGCGGACGATGGGTTTCGAACCCACGACCTTCGGCTTGGGAAGCCGACGCTCTACCAACTGAGCTACGTCCGCGTCGGATGGAACGATACCGTTCGGAACGCCGAATGGCCCTCGCCCGGACTCTCTGCGCGCTCGCTCTCGTCGCACTCGCGGCAGGCTGCGCGCTGAGCGAGGACTCGGAGGATCACGAGGCCGGGGCGGCCGTCAAGACCGTGCTCGAGAAGGAGTACTTCGGCGACTACGGCGGTGCGTGGGACCTTCTCCACCCGCTCCACCAGCGCCTCGTGACCCGCAACGAGTACCACGAGTGCCGCAGAAGCATCGACGTCGAGGGGACGATCCAGTCCATCGTTATCCTCGACGTCAAGGAGGCACAGCTCAACGTGTACGGGCTCCGGTCCCGTACGCCGGCAAAACGCGTGCGTGTCCGGGTCGTCACCGACGAGTCGGAGTACTCGGCCACCTACCACGTCGTCCCCGTCGCCGAGAGCTGGCGATGGGTGCTGAGCGACAAGGCGGCCCGCGGCTTCAAGCGCACTGACTGCCCCGCCTAGCAGGAGGACGGCTTGGCGAAACGCAGGCCTGTGCTGCCGGGCGACGAGCGACGTTCCACCAAGCCCTCCTAGAATCTCTCTCTGCAGAACACAAGGAGGGATTTGCATGGCCGATCTACACGAGACCGCCCGGCAGCTCGTCGCCGAGGGAAAGGGAATCCTCGCCGCCGACGAGAGCACTGGCACGATCAAGAAGCGCTTCGACGCGATCGGCGTCGAGTCGACCGAGGAGAACCGGCGCGCCTACAGGGATCTGCTCCTCACCGCCGAGGGCGCCGAGGAGTTCATCAGCGGCGTCATCCTCTACGACGAGACGCTCCGCCAGTCGTCCGCGGACGGGACGCCGTTCCCGAAGCTGCTCGAGGGCCGCGGGATCATCCCGGGGATCAAGGTCGACACGGGCGCGAAACCGCTCGCGGGCTCGCCCGACGAGACGGTGACGGAGGGGCTGGACGGCCTCCGCGAGCGGCTCGAGGAGTATCGGGGACTCGGCGCACGCTTCGCGAAGTGGCGCGCCGTTATCTCGATCGGCAAGGACAGGCCGAGCGACTACGCGATCTGGGTCAACGCCCACGCGCTGGGCCGGTACGCCGCCCTGTGCCAGGAAGTCGGGCTCGTTCCGATAGTCGAACCTGAGATCCTCATGGACGGCGGGCACTCGATGGAGGACAGCTACCGCGTCACGACGAGGACGCTCCAGGCCGTCTTCACCGAGCTCTTCGACCAGCGGGTCGAACGCGAGGGGATCCTGCTGAAGCCGAACATGGTGCTGTCCGGCTACGACTCGTCGGACCGGGCCGACGTGCAGACGGTGGCCGAGCAGACAGTCAAGGCGCTCGTCAACACCGTGCCTGCCTCCGTGCCCGGCATCGTCTTCCTCTCGGGAGGCCAGTCCGACGAGGATGCGACCGCTCACCTCAACGCGATGAACGCGTTGGGTCCGCCCCCGTGGCAGCTCTCGTTCTCCTACGGGCGAGCGCTCCAGGCCCCGGCACTCAAGGCCTGGGGTGGCGATCCGGAGAATGTCGGCGCCGCCCAGCAGGCGTTCCTTCGCCGTGCGAAGTTCAACAGCGCAGCCCGCTCGGGCTCGTACGCGCCCGAATGGGAGACGGCGGAGGCCGTCGCCTAGCGCAGCGCCAGGTTCGAGATCTCCTCGAGCTTCTGGAACCCGTGCGTCGCCTCGATGCGGCGCACCGTTCCGCTGCGTGAGCGCATGACGATCGAGTCGGTCGTCGCACCCTCTCTCGTGTAGCGAACGCCGCGGAGCAGCGCCCCCGTCGTCACGCCCGTCGCCGCGAAGAAGACGTGGCCGCTCCCGACGAGGTCGTCCGTGGTCAGCACGCGGTCGAGGTCGAAGCCGTCGTTCACGAGTGCTTGCCGCTCCTCGTCGTTTCGCGGCCAGAGCTTCCCCTGAATCGTTCCGCCGACGCACTTCAGCGCCGCGGCGGCAAGCACGCCTTCCGGCGTTCCGCCCACGCCCATCAGCAGGTCGACGCCGGTTCCCGGCTGGGCGGCGGCAATCGAGGGGGCCACGTCGCCATCCGTGATCAGCATCACCTTCGCTCCCACCTCGCGGAGCTCGGCGATCAGTCCCTCGTGCCGTTCGCGGTCGAGGACGACGACGGAGATCTCACTCGGAGAGACGCCTCGGGCCTTCGCGACCCGACGGACGTTCTCCCTCGCGGGCGCTTCGATATCGATGACGTCCGCGGACTCGGGACCGCACGCGATCTTGTCCATGTAGAAGGCCGCACCGGGGAAGAACATCGTTCCGCGCTCGGAGACCGCAACGGTTGCGATCGCGTTGGGCATCCCGAGAGCGGTCAGCCTCGTCCCCTCGAGTGGGTCGACGGCAACGTCGACCTCGGGTCCCTGGCCGTTGCCGATCTCCTCGCCGTTGAAGAGCATCGGCGCCTCGTCCTTCTCCCCCTCGCCGATCACGACGACGCCGGCCATGGAGACGGTGTCGAGGACGATTCGCATCGCGTCGACGGCGGCCTGGTCGGCGGCGATCTTGTCCCCTCGCCCGATCAGCCGGCCGGCCGCCATCGCGGCGGCTTCGGTGACACGGACGAGCTCGAGCGCCAGGTTCCGGTCCGGCGCCTTGGACGAGGCGGCCACGGCGCGATCCTACTGACCTACATGCGATCCGGCGCTTCGACCCCCACGAGGTCGAGGCAGCGCGCAAGCACGGACTTGGTGGCCACGCAGAGACCGAGTCGGAACGCTTCCTCGTCCGTACCGAGGACCCGGTGATGGTGGTAGAAGCGGTGGAAGTCGTCCGCGACCCTGATCGCATACGTCGTGACCGCGTGTGGCCCTCGCCGCTCGCAGGCCTCGCGAGCAATCCCGGGAAGCTCGACGAGCCTCTTCACGAGCTCCCTCTCCTCGGCAGTTGGGGCCGCACCGTCGCCGGACGGCTCGACACCGCCCGCGTTCCGCAGGATCCCGGCAATCCGGGCGTGGGCGTACTGAACGTAGAAGACAGGGTTCTTCTCGCTTCGCTCCCGCGCGAGGTCGACGTCGATCTCGATCGCCTGGTCATGGCCTCTCGAGACCAGGTACCAGCGCGCGGCGTCGATTCCGATCTTGTCGATGAGCTCGCTGAGGAACACCACGTCCCCGCGACGCTTCGAGGCCTGCCTGGCCTGACCGCCCTCGACGAGATGGACGAGCTGGTAGATCAGCACCTCGAGCCGCGCGGGATCGTGGCCGAGCATCGCAGCCGCTGCCTTCAACCGAGCGACGTACCCGTGATGATCGGCCCCCAGGACGTACAGGAGCCGGTCGAACCCGCGGGCGAACTTGTTCTCCGCGTAGGCGACGTCACTCGCGTAGTAGAGGAAGCTCCCATCCGACGAGCGGACGAGCGGACGATCCTTATCGTCGCCGTGGGCGCTCGTGCGGGCCCACGTCGTCCCCTCCGCCTCGTACGTGTCCAGCTTGGGCAGCGCCGCCGCGATCTCGCCTTCGATCTCGCGCTGGAGCACCCACGAGTCGAAGGTGATCCGAAAGCGCATCAGCTCGGCCTTGATCTCCTCCAGCATTCGGTCGACCGGATCGCCCGGGACCGACGCGATCTCGGAGACGTATTCGCCCGTATAGCCGTCCTCGGGCGGCTCCTCGCCCCGCCGCCGTGCCTCGACCGACTCGCGAAAGAGCTCGACCTGCCGGCCGATGTCATTGACGTAGTACTCCCGCTCCACCTCGTGGCCCGCGAACTCGAGCAGCCGGGCCACTGCGTCGCCGAACGCACCGTTCCGGGCCGAGCCGACGGTGAGTGGGCCCGTCGGGTTCGCGGAGACCATCTCGACCTGCACGCGCTCGGCCGTCTCGGCGGATCCGCCGCCGAAGTCCTTCCCCGACTCCAGGATCTCGCCCAGTGCCTGCGCGTACCAGGAGGGCGACAGGAAAAGGTTGACGAAGCCGGGGCCCGCGACCTCGGCTCGCTCGACATGCTCGATCTCGGGGGCACTCGCGGCAATTTCTTGGGCGAAATCACGAGGGGCGACCCCCTTCGCCGCCGCCACCCTGAGCGCGACGTTCGTCGCATAGTCCCCGTGCTCTGCCTTGCTCGGCCGGTCGAGCTCAGCCGGCCCTCCCGCCATCCGGACGAGGGCGTCCGTCAGCCTGTCGAGCGCCCTAGACGCCAAGGGTCTCGCCGGGCGCGAACAGCTCCTCGAGAGCGCCGAGCTCCTCCTTCGTCCCCACCGAGATCATCACGTCGCCCGGGCCTAGAACGGCGTCCGGCTGGGGCGTGGTGTCGAACGTCCCGTCCCGTTTGCGCAGGGCGATGACGAGCGCGCCCGTCCGCCCGCTGATGTCGATCTCCTTGATCGACTTGCCCACGTGGGCCGAGGAGTCGGCGACCTCGATCTCCTCGAAGCGGAGATCGGGGCCACCCGTGGCCGAGGCAACGTCCAGGAAGGCCGCCACCTGCGGCTTCAGGACGAGCTTCGCCATCTCTTTGCCCGCCGTCGAGTAGGGCTGCACGACGCGGTCGGCGCCGGCCAGGCGCAGCTTCTTGGCGGCGTCGGGATACGCAGCCCGGGCGACGATGAAGAGCTCGGGGCGCGCGTCGCGGGCGGAGAGCGTGATGTAGAGGTTGTCCGCGTCCGAGTCCGAGGAGGCGACGAGCCCCCGGGCACGCGAGAGGCCCGCGGCTTCGAGATCCTCGTCCTCCGTCCCGTTTCCCTCCACGTAGAGGAGGCCCTTCTCGCGCGCTTCCTCGATCGCGTCGGCGTTGAAGTCGAGGACGACGAAGGGCACGCCGGCCTCGGCGAACTCCACCGCGATCTGACGGCCGACACGGCCGTAGCCGCAGATGACGTAGTGATCCCGTAGATGCTCGATGCTCCGCCTCCTTCGACGCTCGGCGATTGCGCCCGTGACCACGCCTCTTGTAATCGCTTCGACGATCAGGGCGCCGATGTAGCCGAAGATTGCCACGCCCGCGAAAACCAGGATCAGCGTCAGCGCCTCGGCGTCGCGACCTTGCGGTCGCGAGTCGAGACCGAAGAGCGACGCGGTGATGACCGACCGGTAGAAGGCGTCGCCCCAAGCCTCGCCGAGGGTGTGGCGGAACCCGAGCGTCCCGGCAAGGAGCGTCAGGCCCACGGCGACGAAAGTTGCCGCAATCCGCCGCGGGGTGAACGCGAGCTCCACGCCGCTGTATCGTAGAGCCGTGGACGACGGGGGTCAGGAGCGCCAGCTCAACATCCACCTGGATCCGGAGAACCTCGCCGGCGTCTACGCGAACTTCGCGAACATCAGCTTCTCGGACTACGAGTTCACGCTGACGTTCGCCCGAATCGACCACGAGATCGAGGAGGGCGACATTCCAGGCGTCGTCGTCTCGCGGGTCAACGTCTCGGCGCGCTTCATGCAGGAGCTGCTCGACGCGATGCAGGACTCGTGGTCGAAGTGGTCCACCCGGGAGGGGATCAAGAACCTTCCGGAAGCGCCGCCGCGCGACTCCTAGCCAGCGCGATCCGCTCGAGCGGCGTCGGATGCGTCTCCAACACGATCCGCGCCCAACGAGGCGCATCCGGTTGCGAAAGCGAAGCCCGGCTGAGCTTCTTCGTGAGCCCTTCGAACGAGCCGGGGTCGCGGGTGGCCCGCAGGGCCAGCCAGTCGGCCTCCTCCTCGTAGCGCCGCGAGACGGCCGACGTCGCCGGCAGGGTCGTCAGCTCGAGCGCCGCGAGCGCTAGCAGCGCGACGGGCACGGCCGAGGGCCGGCCAAGGCCGCCTCGTCGCCGGCAGGCGAGCGCGACGAGGTAGGCGCCCGGAACCGCGAGCAGGAACAGCCAGCCCACGCCTTTCCAGACGTGAGCTGCCTGGACGTGCCCGAGCTCATGCGCGACCAGGGAACGGATCTCCCCTCGCGTCAGCCGGCCGTCGAGGGTGGTGTCCCAGAGAACGATCCGCCGAGTCGGGCCGAAGCCGTAGAACTCGGCATTCAGGGCGCGCGTTCGGCGACTTGCGTCGCGCACGTGAACGTCGACCTCCCCTACGCCCTGCTCGCGGGCGAGAGCCTGGATCTCCGCGACGAGCTCCCGGTCGCGGAGCGGCTCCACGCGCGGCGTAAAGAGCAGCGGCTGGGCAAGGAGGAAGACGATGCCGATGAGCGCGAAGGCCGGCCCACCGAGGAGCCACCAGCGATCGCCGAGGCGACGGGCGAGAAGCATGAGCGCGGCGAGCGCACCACAGGCGGCGGCGAGCGTCCCGAGCCGCTCGAGCCATGGGTCGACGAGGATCGTGGAATAGGGGGCGTCGGAGATGTCGTACCTGCGCCGCCACCAGTGGGCGGACAGGACGAACGGCACATTCGCCAGCCAGACAGCGGACAGCGTCACGGCGCCGAGCGCGACGCCGCCACGGATCCCCCGGAGACGCAGACGCGGCGCGAACCACGCGGCTGCGGCGAGGACGAACAGGTGAACGAGGGTGGCAAGCGCCCAGTTCGCCCGCAGCAGTCCCTCGTAGCGACCGCTGCGCTCGAGGTGCGCGCGTGAGAACGCGCTCTCCGGCTCCACGGTCCCCAGGGCCAGGTTGGGAACCGAGGTGTCCCAGAGGAACCAGGCTGCGACGAGCCAGGCGGCCGCAGCCGCGCCAATCCCCCAGAATCTCGCCGTGCGCATCGCTGTCATCTCGGACATCCATGCCAACCTTTACGCGCTCGAGGCCGTCTTCGCCGAGATCGAGCGCGATCCGCCGGATGAGATCTGGTGTCTCGGCGACACCGTGGGGTACGGGCCTCGGCCCAACGAGTGCTGTGCGCTCGTTCAGGAGCGGTCGTCCCTGGTGCTGGTCGGGAACCACGATCTCGTCGCGCTCGGGTCGGCTGACGTCACAGTCGAGGATTTCAATCCTGAAGCCGCTGCGGCTTCCATCTGGACGAGCTCGGAGCTGTCGCCGGGGTCACGCGAGTTCCTGTCCTCGCTCGCCCCGCAGGCCGAACGGGAGGGTGCCGCGCTCTTTCACGGCAGTCCGAGTGATCCCGTCTGGGATTACGTCATCACCGACCTTGCGGCGGAGGAGGCGTTCGCGCTGACGCAGGCGTCCCTGATTCTCGTCGGCCACAGCCATGTCCCGACGGCGCTTGCTCTCGCAGACGACGTGGTCCAGGGCGGCGTGGCGTCGACTGGGTTCGAAGCCGACCTCGGCCCCGGCCGGTGGCTCCTCAATCCGGGTTCGGTCGGCCAGCCGAGAGATGGAGACGCACGCGCCGCCTATCTCCGCCTCGACCTTGGTCTGCGGCAGGCCTCATTCGAGCGCGTCGCCTACTCTGTGGATCGAACGCAGGCAGAGATCCGGGAAAGGGGGTTGCCCGATGCACTCGCGGACCGCTTGGCTCTTGGCGTGTAGCGCGCTGGCCCTCGCAGGGGGGTGCGGCGGCGGAAACGAGTCGCAAGAGGCTGCGCCTAAACCGCGGATCGAGAGCGCGGTCGCAGAGGGGCTTGCAACACGCAGCGACGAGGTAGCGAAGCGACTCGAGAGCGGTGACTCGTGTGGCGCCGCCGAGGAAGCCGGACGTCTCCGTGACGAGGTCACCCTCGCCATCAATGCTCGCCGGATTCCGGAGCCCTATCTCGAGGATCTCTCGGGAGTCGTCAACGAGATCGTGGCGTCGATCCCGCCGTGCGGCGAGCCAGCTCAGCCGTCAGAGGGCGAGAAGAAGAAGAATAAGAAGAAGGATAAGGAAGACGAGGACGGGAACGATTGAGCCGTTACACCGTCGAGCGAACACTCGGCCAGGGTGGGATGGCGACTGTCGAGCTCGCGGAGGATGAAGAACTCGGGCGGAAAGTCGCAGTCAAGCGCCTAGCCACGAGGCTGGCCGACGACGAAGGCTTGCGCGAGCGGTTCCTTCGCGAAGCAAAGCTTGCCGCGCAGCTCTCTCACCCGAACGTCGTTGGCGTCTACGACGTGGGTGAGGAGGACGGTAGTCCATACATCGTGATGGAGTACGTCGAGGGCGAGACGCTCTCCGAGGTCGTCGCGCGGGAGGGAAGCCTCCAGCCCGGCCGCGCCGTCGATCTCCTCCTGCAAGTCTGCGCCGGCCTCGAGCATGCGCACGCGGCCGGCCTCGTCCACAGGGACGTGAAGCCGCAGAATCTCCTCCTGAGCAAGGACGGCGTGCTCAAGATCGCCGACTTCGGGATCGCGCGGCCGGTCGTCGGCTCCGAGCTGACTCAGATCGGCACCGTGCTCGGGACGATCGCGTACGCCGCACCGGAGCAGGCAGCCGGCGGGCAGGTGACTGCCGCCGCCGATCTCTACTCGGTCGGGGCAGTGGCCCACGAGCTGCTCACCGGCTGGCCTCCCGACGGACGGCTGCCGCCCGACGTTCCGCCGGCGCTGGAGCAAGTCATCCGACGCTGCCTGGCAACCGATCCCAACGAAAGGCCTCAGTCGGCAGTCGAGCTTGCGCGCGAGCTCGCACAGGCGTCGCCAGAGCCACCAACGCAGCCTCTTCCCCCGCCGACGGCCACGGTTGCGACAGAGGTGCTGGGCCACCCGCGCCGCACGATCCACGTTTCACGCCGGGCGCTGCTCGGGCTGGCCGGCCTCGTCGCCACCACAGCGATCGTGGTCGGTCTGGCTCTCGCCTCTGCAGGGCGAGACGAAACGCCGCCCGCGCAGCCGCCGCCCCCGGCTCAGCCAGCTCCGGCGGTGGTGCTTCCGCGAGGCGAGTCGCCGTCCGAGTCGGCGCGCCTGCTCGCCGAGTGGTTGCGCGAGAGAGCGGGCTAGACCGAAGCGGGCGCGGCGGTGGCCGACTCGGCGCCCTGGCTCGTCGCGAAGGTAATTCCCTCGCGGGCGAGCGCCAGCTGGACTTCCTCACGCGCCTTGTAGATCCGCCACTTCACGGTGGCGAGAGTGATCTCGAGCGAGTCGGCGATCTCCGTGTAGGAGAGGCCCACGATGTCGCGGAGAAGCAGGGCCATCTTCAGGTCGACGGTCAGATCGTTGACGGCCCGCCAGACGGCGTCCACCGTTTCGAGCCGCTCGACGGGAGCGTCGACAACCTCGAGCTGGGGCGCGTCATCGAGCGCAACGAAGGTCTTCGGTCTTCGCTCGTTCGCTCGCAGTTCGTCGAGCACGCGGTTCTTCGTCACCTGGAAGAGCCAGGTCGTGAAGCGGCAGCGGAGCGAGAACCGGGGAAGCCCCTGATAGACCCGGAGGAAGACCTCCTGCGTCAGATCTTCTGCAAGGGAGCGATCCCCGACGAGCCGGAGCACATAGTTGTAAACCGGTGTCTCGTACGCGCGGACGATCAGATTGAAGGCCCGCTCATCACCGCGCTGGGCCTTCTTGAGAACACCGAAATCTGGCTGGGGGAGCGCCACAGGGGAGTTAATTATAGCCGGGGGTTTTCTGTCCGGACATCAAGTTTTTGCCGGTCATCTGTAAAGGCTTATCGAGGCCGAGGAGCGCAAGCGCAGTAGGCATCAGGTCTGAGAGTTCCCCATCTGCGCAAAGCGAACCCTCTGTGTCGGTCAGCACAAGCGGCACCGGATTCGCCGTATGTGCCGTATGTGGCTTGCCGTCCTCGTCCAGCATCTTCTCGGCGTTTCCGTGGTCGGCCGTGACGAGCGCAACTCCTCCTGCGCCTGAGATCGCCGTCAGGACGCGCCCGAGGCACTCGTCCACCGTCTCGACGGCCTGAATCGCAGCGGGAATCGAGCCGGTGTGGCCGACCATGTCGGCATTTGCGAAGTTCAGGACTGCGAAGCCGTAGGCGCCGGATTCGAGCTCCGTGGCGAACCTGTCCGTGAGCTCCCGGGCAGACATCTCCGGCTTCTGGTCGTAACTCGCCACCTCGCGGGGCGACGGAACGAGGAGACGGGTCTCACCGGGCCACTCCTCCTCCCGTCCACCGTTGAAGAAATAGGTCACGTGCGCGTACTTCTCCGTCTCCGCCGCATGCAGCTGGAGAACGGCATGCTCCGCGAGGACCTCGGCCATGACGTCGCTCACCTCCTGCTCGGGGAAGGCGATGGCGCAGTCGAAATCGTCCCGGTAGTGAGTCATGGTCGTCACCTCGAATCCTGAGGCAAGCAGCTTCTGCGTCAACTGCCTCGCGCGGTCGGCGCGGAAATTGAAGACGATGACGGCGTCTCCCGGCTGGATCCGCGGGCGGCCGTCGAGGACGACCGGCTCGATGAACTCGTCCGTGAGACCCTCGTCGTAACTCCGCCGTACCTCCTCGACGGGGTCTCGCCCCCTGATGCCCTCGTCGGCCAGGAGAAGCGCGGCGAGCGCGCGCTCCGTTCGGTCCCAGCGCTCATCGCGATCCATGGCGTAGTAGCGCCCCATGACCGACGCGATCCGGTCGGGGGGAAGCTCGGCCAGATCGGACGCCGCCGACGTCGGCGAGACGTCCCTTCCGTCCGTGAAGGCGTGGATCCACGTCCGGTTCTCCATTCCCTCCCGGCGGCCGAGCTCGAGGAGTGCGCGGACGTGATCCAAGTGCGAGTGGACGCCGCCGTAGGAGACCAGGCCGAGAAGGTGGACGTTCGTCCCTCTCGCCTTTGCGCCTCGAAAGGCATCGACGAGGGCCTGATTCTCGTAGAGCTCGCCGGTCTCGATCGCATGGTTCACGCGCATAAGGTCCTGGTAGAGGATCCGTCCCGACCCGATCGTCAGGTGTCCGACCTCGGAGTTTCCGGGCTGGCCCGGAGGGAGCCCGACCGCTTCGCCGGAGGCCTCCAGCGTCGTCCGGGGATACGTCGCCCACAGCTGGTCGAAGACGGGAGTCTCCGCGAGCTCGACGGCGTTTCCGGGCCCGGCCGGCGCGCAGCCCCAGCCGTCGAGGATCACGAGCGCTACGAGAGGAAAGCGGCCCGGCAAATCTCGAGGAAGGAGTCGAGCTCGAGCGACGCGCCGCCGACCAGGGCCCCGTCGACGTTCTGCTTACCGAGCAGCTCGCCGGCGTTGTCCGGCTTCACGGAGCCGCCGTAGAGGACAGGCACGTCCAGGAGCCCTTTGATCAGGGCATGGGCTTCGTCTGCCTGCTCGGGGGTCGCCGTTCGTCCCGTTCCAATCGCCCAGACGGGCTCGTAGGCGACCGCGAGACGGTCGAGATGATCCTCGTCCACGACGGCGCGCAGCGCCTCGACCTGCCGGCGGAGAACCGTCTCGGTCTCACCCGACTCCCGCTCGGCCTCGGTTTCGCCGACGCACGCGATCACGCTCAGACCGCCGTCCAGCGCGCCTTCCACCCGCATCGCGGCGGTCTCGTCGGTCTCCGCGAACAGCTGCCGCCTCTCGGAGTGGGCGACGAGTGCTCCCGTTACACCGAGCTCGCTGAGCATTGCGGCGGAGACCTCGCCGGTGAACGCTCCGTCGAACCCCCAGTGGACGCTCTGTGCGAACACCGCAACCGACGTACCGGCCAACAGAGCGACGGCGTGGTGCAGCGAGGTGTACGGGGGGCAGACGACGACGTCGACATCGCCGAGCTCTGCGTCGCGCAGGGCCGCGCAGAACTCCACCGTCTCGGAGGCGGTCTTGTACATCTTCCAGTTGCCGGCGATCAGCACTCCACGACCTCCTGAGATGGTATGGCCGCCACACCCGGCAGCTCCTTGCCTTCGAGCAGCTCGAGGGAGGCGCCGCCACCCGTGGACACCCACGACACCTCATCCGCGAGGCCGACCTCGTGGAGCGCGCGTGCCGAGTCGGCCCCGCCGACGACCGAGTATCCGTCGACCGCGGCAACCGCCTCCGCGACGGCCTTCGTCCCCTCCGCGAACCTGGGCCACTCGAAGACGCCCATCGGCCCGTTCCAGAACACCGTCTTCGCCCCGGCGATGCGCTTCCCGAAGTCCTTGCGGCTCTGCGGGCCGATGTCCAGCCCGAGCCAGCCCGCCGGAAGCTCGTCGTACGGGACGACCCGCGTGTCCGCACCGGACTCGAACGCCGAGGCCGCCACGACGTCTCGAGGGAGCACGACCTCGAAGTCGAGCGGGTTCCTCTCCCGGATCTGCTCGGCCATCTTCCCCCCGATCAGCA
This sequence comes from Actinomycetota bacterium, assembly GCA_013695385.1. Taxonomy (GTDB): domain Bacteria; phylum Actinomycetota; class Thermoleophilia; order Gaiellales; family Gaiellaceae; genus JACDAN01. Next base: position 12,134 of record JACDAN010000203.1, read on the forward strand.
CCTCGTCCGCCCGGCCGCCGAGATTCTCGAGGACACCGAGCTTATCGTCGACCTTGGCGCCCCCGGAGATGAGGACGAACGGCCGCTCCACCTCGCCGAGCAGCTTCCCGAGCGCCTCGAGCTCCCGCTCGAGCAGGAGCCCCGCATACGCCGGGAGAACGCGTGCGACGGCCTCCGTGGAGGCATGCGCCCTGTGCGCCGAGCCGAATGCGTCGTTGACGTACAGGTCTCGCCCGTCAGCCAGCTCTTCGGCGAATAACGGGTCGTTCTTCGCCTCGCGCTCGTCGAAGCGGGTGTTCTCGAGAACCAGGATGCGCCTGTCGGGGAGGAGCTCACGCAGGCGCCGCTCCACCGGCGCCATTGCGAACGTCGGATCACGCCCTTCGGGCCGTCCGAGATGCGAGCAGACGGCGATCTCCTCGGCACCACGGTCCAGAAGGAGCCGGAGGGTCGGCAGCGCAGCCTGGATGCGCGTGTCGTCGGCCACGCGTCCCTCCTCCAGCGGGACGTTCAAGTCGGCCCGCAAGAGCACACGCTTGCCGGCGACGTTCGCGTCGCGAACCGAGCGAGGCCGTCGCAACTACTAGATGGGTGGTGCCATGAGATCGTCGGTTCCGGGGCGCGAGCTGGCCGCTCTGGGGCGCGGCGTCAGGCCGGTGGCGATGCTGGCAGCATCGGTGGCGGACTG
>JACDAN010000167.1 GCA_013695385.1 Actinomycetota bacterium
GGCTCTGGCGCAGGACCGGGCGGTCGGGCTCCGCGTACCGGATTGCGCCGAGAGCCCGCAGGCGGGGGATGAGCCGCTGCGCCGCGCCGCTCGATAGCCGCCAGATGTGCAGCTCGGGCGCCACGACCGTGCCACCGTTCCCCGCGACCAGCCGCTCGGCGAGCGGGTTCGCCTCCAGGCCGAGCATCGTGTAGCCGAAGCGAGAGAGCTCCGCCAGCTCGCGTCCCACGGGAACCGTTGCAGCAGGAGACGCCATCGCCGGGCCGGGTGTAGCGATGAGTAGCAACGCCAAAAAGACCCCCAGACGGCGCATTAGCGGCAACGATAGCGACCGCATGGCCGTTGTCTACATCGGTCTCGGCGCCAACCTGGGCGACCGGGAGAGGACGATCCGAGCCGCGGTCGAGCGATTGGGAGCGGATCCGGAGATCGACGTCGTGGCCGTCTCGACGTTGCGGGAGACCGAGCCGGTCGGCTACGTGGCTCAGCCGCGGTTCCTGAACGGCGCAGCGGCCCTGCAGACCGGCCTTGCGCCCCGTGAGCTCCTCGCCCGGCTGCTCGCCGTCGAGCAGGAGCTCGGCCGGACGCGAGATGGTCCACGCTTCGGGCCGCGGACGATCGACCTCGACCTGCTCCTGTACGGGGAGGCCGTCGTGGAGGAGAGAGGACTCGTGGTGCCCCATCCTCGGCTCGCCGAGCGGCGGTTCGTCCTCGAGCCGCTGGCTGAGCTCGATCCCGATCTGGAGGTGCCCGGGCGGGGCCCGGTGCAGGCTCTACTCGCGACACTAGAATGAACGGTATGTCCCACCTCGACGAGCTCGATGAGTTCGAAGCCGAGCTCGAGCTTCAGCTGAAGAAGGAGTACACCGCCGTCTTCGGCCTGTTCCGCTACTGCGTGCTGACGCAGGACGCGACGTACCTCTGCAACACGCTCGACCTGCGCTACGTGCCGCAGCCGAGCTACCCGTTCTTCCACCTGCGGATGGAGGACGTCTGGGTCTGGGACAAGAACCGGCCGACCCGGATGATCCCGCGCGCCGAGGTCTATACCTCGAGCGACGTCACGGTGGAGGAGCTTCGCGGCGAGGGCGAGGAGCCGAAGCTCACCGCCGAGGCACTCGCCGAGAGGCTCGGCGAGCCTCTCCGCGGCGAAGACGACTAACGCCGTAACGCCACCGGCCGGCAGCGGCTGATCCGGGCAGAGCCCGGCTCCGCCCCTGCCTCGCGACGGTGGCGGCACGCTGCTCTCCGGGGCCGTGTTGATAACACTGTCCCCTCCGGCATCGCACCACCACCGCCGCGCCGGAGGCGCTACTCCCACGAAGATGCTCCTAGCAGTCGACGCAGGTAACACCCAGACCGTCTTCGGCCTGTTCGAGAACGGCGACCTCCGCGAGCACTGGCGAGTGGCGACCGAGCGTGACCGAACCGGCGACGAGCTCGGCGTTCTCCTCAGCGGTCTCCTCGATCTCGACGCCGTCGGCGGCATCTCCCTCTCCTCGTCCGTCCCGTCGCTCGTCCGTTCGTATGAGGGCTTCGCCGAGCGCTGGGCGTCGGCGCCGATCCTGGTCGTGGGCCCCGGCACGAAAACCGGCATCCCGATCCGGTACGACGACCCGCGGGAAGTGGGGCCAGACCGCATCGCGAACGCCGTCGCTTCGCTGGAGCGGTACGGCGCGCCGTCGATCGTCGTCGACTTCGGGACGTCGACGAACTTCGACGTCGTCTCCTCGGAGGGCGAGTACGTCGGCGGTGTGCTGGCGCCGGGGATCGAGATCTCGATGGACGCTCTCTTCGCCCGGGCCGCGCGACTGTTCCGCATCGACTTCTCGGCGCCGCCGACCGTGATCGGAAAGACCACCGCGTCGGGGCTTCAATCCGGCCTCGTCTACGGGTTTACCGGGCAGGTGGACGAGATCGTCACCCGCATTCGAGGCGAGCTCGGCGCCGAGGCGCCGGCGATCGCCACCGGAGGGCTGGCTGAGCTGATTGCGCCGCACGCCAGGACGATCGAGCGGGTGGATCCGATGCTGACGCTCGAGGGCCTACGAATCCTTTGGGACCGTAACATCTAGTTGATGGGGACAGGATGAATCCTGTCCCCATCTGCGTTACTGAGGCGGGGCTGGCGCCGCCCCTACTGCCGAACGCCTAGTCGCGCCGCTCGTCGCGCCGGTTGTCGATCCGGTCGTCCACCCGCTCGTCGACATGCTCGTCGCGCCGGTTGTCGATCCGGTCGTCCACCCGCTCGTCGACATGCTCGTCGCGCCGGTTGTCGATCCGGTCGTCCACCCGCTCGTCGACACGCTCGTCGCGCCGGTTGTCTACCCGCTCGTCGGTGCGAACCGTCTCGGTGCGGGCATTCGCGATCGTCGCATCGGCCCGGCGGTGGTAGCGCTCGCCCCACAGACCGCCGAGAATGCCGCCCGCGAACATCGCCGCGACAGCCGCGATTCCGCTGATGATCGCCGTCGTGGTCAGCGCGTCGGCGTCGAACCATTGCGGGAGCTGGACGTTCTCGAACACGTCGTACTCCGAGCCGGCCCAGGCGCCTAGCGCCGCGAGGATCGCGGCGAAGATCAGGGTCCAGACCCCGGTAGCGAAGCCGTTTCGGGCTCCGTCGTAGCGAGCGATCCTGCCGGCCGCCCAGCCGCCGATCAGGTAGGCGACGAAGAGGATCGCCACGCCGCCGATCAGGCTTCCGATCGACAGGTCCTCCGCGCTCTCCTCCAGGCCGGTCTGATAGCCCACGACGCCGATCGCCGCGCCGACGAGCCCTGCCAGGATCAGCACCGTCGAGAGCGCCGTCAGCATCCCAACGATGCTCGCGGGGATGTCGATCCCACCGAACCGCTCACGCGCCGCATGGATGCCGGCGTACGGGTCGGCGCCGGTGGAGCGCTCCGTCCGCACGTCGACCGAGCGGGCGTCGTCGACCTTCTCGTCGACCCGCTGCTCGTCTCTCTTTTCCGTCCTGTTTGCCATTACGGACCTCCTCGTTGTTGGAGGGACGTGATTGTTGTTCCCGTTATCCCCCTCCGTAAATCGAGATGGGGAGGTCGAGTTCCACTTCGTTCAGCTGCGGATGTTCCTGTTCCAGCCTCGCAAGAGCGAATTTGGCTCCAGGAGCGGCCTCCAACAGGGTGTTTTCGACCTGCTCCAGCGTGTCCAGCTCGATCAGCTCCTGCTTGAACACACGTGGGAAACGCCCGCGACCGAGGTACCAGCCGTAGAACTTCTTCAGGAAGCTCGTGGCCCGGCGCTCTCCCAGCTCACGGACGGTCTCGCGCATGAAGAGCACGAGCTCCGCGACGACTTCCTCTCGTGTCGGTTCGCCGCCCTCGCCGAGGATCTCGCGGATCGCCCACGGGTTCCCTTGCGCGGCGCGGCCGACCATGACGGCGGCGGCGCCGGTCGTCGCGAGGACGGCCTGGGCGCGCGCCCGGGAGGTGACGTCTCCGGATGCGATCACAGGCACGTCGACGAGCTCGACGAGCTCGGCGGTCAGCGAGTGGTCGGCGCTGCCCGTGTACATCTGCTTGGCGGAGCGGGGGTGCAAGGTCAGGGTCTGAGCTCCGGCGTCCGCGAGGCGCGGCCCCACCTCGAGGCAGGTTCGGGCGCCGTTCTCGAGACCCCGGCGCATCTTCACGCTCACCGGCACGGAGACCGCCTGGGCCACGGAGCTAACGATCGAGGCGGCCCGCTCCGGCTCGTCCAGGCACATCGCCCCAGCGCCCGTCTTCGTCACCTTCCGGACCGGGCAACCGAAGTTGATATCGACGAGGTCTGCGCCGGCGGCCTCCACCATCCGAGCAGCCTCGGCCATGGTCGCCGGATCCGAGCCGAAGATCTGAACGGCGAGCGGGTGCTCGTCTGAGGCGATGCGCAGGTAGCCGAGTGTCCGCTCGTTCCGGTGCTCGAGGCCGGCGCAGCTCACCATCTCCGAGCAGACGAGCCCAGCCCCGAACCGGCGCCCCTGACGGCGAAATGCCTGCACACTCACACCTGCCATCGGCGCCAACACGACGCGTGTGGGGATCTCGACGGGACCGATTTGCCAGGGCGAGCGAAGATTTACCTGCACAGAGCGCCAAAATCTACCGGATTGCGTTTGACGCCGTCCTGGGCCGCCGCTACTATGCCGCGCTCCGCGACGGCCGTCTGGCCGCGCTTTTTTTCGGTCAAGAGGAGGCCGGTAGTGAAGGAAGTAGTCCTCACCCCGGAGGGGTACGAGAAGCTGAAGGAAGAGATCGAGTCTCTCTCGACCGACAAGCGTCGCGAGGTGGCGGAGCGGATTCGTGTCGCACGCGAGTTCGGTGACATCACCGAGAATGCCGAGTACGACCACGCGAAGAACGAGCAGGCGATGCTCGAACACCGGATCATGCAGCTCGAGGAGCGGCTCCTCGCCGCGCGCGTGATCGACAAGAAGGAGATCAGCAAGGACGTCGTCAGCGTCGGCTCCAAAGTGCGTCTCCGCGACATCGCCGCAAAGGAAACGGTCGAGTACCACATCGTCGGATCGGCCGAGGCGAACCCGCTGCAGCAGAAGCTCTCGAACGAATCACCAGTCGGACGCGCGATCCTCGGCAAGAAGAAGGGTGAGACCGTCGAGGTCACGACCCCTCGCGGCAAAGCCCTGAAGTACAAGATTATGGAAATTCGCGCGGCCTAGCCGCGCTCGCCGCCTTCCATTCGAAGAAAGTCTCACGACTTTCTTCGACCTTCCGGAAGCCGGGCGCCGCTTCGCTGCGCGCGGCGCGTCTGCCCAGGTCTAGTTCCGAGGCGACGGTCGAACGTGGTTCGAGCGCGACGGGCGAAGCCCGCCGCGCGGCAACTAGACTCGCCCGCCAGATGGGCGGCTTGCCGAAGCGGTTTCCCGACCGCGTCGAGATCGTGGCCGTTCGCGCTGAAGCCGAGCCCCTCGAGGCGGGACAGGAAGGCGATCAGACTCGTCGGCTTGCGGGCCGAGTAATGGCCCGGCGAGACATGGGGAAGCTCGTCTTCCTCGACCTCGTCGACCGATCCGGCCGAATTCAGCTGCTCTGCGCCAGTGAGCGAACCGGGCCGGTGAACGTCGACCTCGGCGACATCGTCGGAGCCACCGGCCGCCCGGCGAAGACGCGGCGTGGCGAGCCGTCGCTCGCCGTCGACGAGCTCGAGCTGCTCGCAAAGATCAAGCGGCCGCTGCCCGACACCTTCCACGGTCTGAAAGACGTCGAGGCGCGATACAGGCAGCGCTACCTCGATCTCCTCGTCAACGAGGAATCGCGGCGCGACGCCGAGATCCGGAGCAGGGCGGTTACGGCAATCCGGCGGTGGCTGGACGACCGCGGCTTCCTCGAGGTCGAGACGCCCATCCTGCAGCCCCGGTACGGCGGCGCCTTCGCCGACCCCTTCGTGACCCGCTCGAACGAGCTCGAGGCCGACGTCTACCTCCGGATCGCCACCGAGCTCTACCTCAAGCGGCTGATCGTCGGCGGCCTCGACCGGGTCTACGAGCTCGCCAAGGACTTCCGCAACGAGAGCGTCTCCTACAAGAACTCGCCCGAGTTCACGATGCTCGAGTGGTACGAGGCCTACGCGGACTATGCGGACACGATGGAACGCATCGAACAGCTCGTCCCGGCCGTCGCCGAGGAGGTGCTCGGCACGACCCGCGTCACCTATCGCGGCCACGAGGTCGATCTCGCCGGTCCCTGGCAGCGGGTGAAGCTCGTCGAGGCCCTCGAGGACGCAGGTTTCTGGACCCGCGATGAGGAGGAGCTTCGTGCCCGGCTGAACGAGCGCGACGTCGACACGGCGGCAGACCGCGACTGGGCGCAGCTCGTCGACCACGCCCTGGGCTCATTCATCGAGCCGACGCTCGTCGAGCCGACGATCCTTCACGACTACCCCGTGGAGCTCTCGCCGTTCGCGCGCGCGACGGAGGAGGACCCGAGCATCGTCGAGCGGTTCGAGTACTTCGTCGGGGGGACGGAGCTTGGCAATGCGTTCACCGAGATCAACGACTCCGACGAGCAGGCCGAGCGGTTCGAGATGCAGACCGGCCTCGTCGGCGGCGAGCAAGGCGATCCCGACTACGTCGAGGCGCTCTCGTACGGGATGCCTCCGACGGGCGGGCTAGGCCTCGGAATCGACCGGCTTGCGATGGTGCTGGCGGGGAAGGACACGATCCGCGACGTCATCCTCTTCCCGGCGCTCAGACGGCGTTCCTAGCATCCCGGCGGTCAGGGCGGAGGCGAGGACGATCAAGCCCGCGAGCTCGGCGCTCTCCTCCAGCCCCGCCCGGAGCGCATGGGGCAGCTCGACGCCGCGATCCTCGAGCCGCTTCGTGAGGATTCCCGCGGCTTCGAGGAGATAGCCGGCAGCAAGGAGGGCGGCGCCGGCCAGGATTCTGCTCCGCGCACGGCCCCCGAGCTCCTCGGCCAGTGACCACAGGAGCGCTGCGGCCGCCCCGACGAGCGGGAGATACAGGACGACCCAGAGCCTGGGGCCGACGTAGTCGGGAAACGACAGCGCCTCGCTCACGTCCGCGCCGAGGTTCTCGTGGATCTCGACGTAGTCGTCGAGCGCGAAGAAAACGAGCAGCGCGCCGAGCGCCCACGCGCGCCGCGGTCGCCTCGAGGATCGGGCGTAGATCAGCGTCGCGAGGCCGGCGACGAGCGTCGCCATGGAGGCTGCCCACGACCAGACGTTCTGCTCGGCGCTCGCCTGAAGCTCCCCGATCCGGTCGTCGAGCGCGACGTGGTTGACGACGTGGGCCAGCAGCAGAATGGCTCCCGTGATCCCCGCAAGCGCCCAGCCCAAGGCGAGCACTCGATCAGCGGCCCTCGCCCCGGTGCTCAACGACGGACGGCTCGACATGGTGAGAATGCGCCTGTGAAGGTCGAGGCGGAAGGGAGGACGGCGGCGGGATCCCCGCCCGAGGCTGCGTCGCAGGAGGCAGGCCGGCGCGCAGACAGGCTCCTCGAGGTCGGGGTCACCATCGCAATCGCAACCGTAGCCGCGCAATCGGCGGCACACCTGCTCGGGGTCCTGGCGCTCGACGATCGCTTCCTCCACCTGAACGCAGACGACGAACACGGTCTCCCGGCCTGGCTCGGAGCGTCCGCAACGTTCGCGGCGGCGTTCGGGGTGCTCATGCTCGCGCTGCTCCGGGAGACGATCGACCGAAAGCTCATCGCGCTAGCAGGCCTGCTCGCGTTCTTCTCGCTCGACGACGCGGTCGCCATCCACGAGCGGATCGGCGAGAAGGTCGCCGGAGCCCTCGGCTACGGCGACATCGCCGAGCGCCTGGCCTGGCCCGCCGTCTTCCTACCGCTCTTCTTCGCCGGCCTCGTGCTCCTCGTCTACGTCGGACGGCAGTTGCCGGCCCGGCTCGAGCGGCTTCTCTACTTGGGTGTCGGGTTGCTTGCCCTTGCCCTGGCGGCCGAAGCCGTCTCTTCCGTCCTCTACGCGTTCCTCGACGTCGAGCGTGGGAGCTGGCCCGACTCGGTCGAGGTCGTCATCGAGGAGGGAGCCGAGCTGGGGGCATGGATGCTGATTGCGACCGCGCTCCTGGCTGGCGTCCTCGGGATCCTGGATGAGGATCGGGCCGACGGACGGCGAAAGCTCCCGGCGTGAAGGCAGTGATCCTCGCCGGAGGCTTCGGGACTCGCATCAGCGAAGAGAGCGCCGTGCGCCCTAAGCCGATGGTCGAGATCGGCGGCAGGCCGATCCTGTGGCACATCCTCAAGATCTACTCGGCCCACGGAATCAACGACTTCGTGATCGCGGCCGGCTACAAGGGCTACATGATCAAGGAGTACTTCGCGAACTACTTCCTGCACAGCTCGGACGTGACGATCGATCTCGAGCGGAACGAGGTGACGACCCACGTGTCGAGCGCGGAGCCCTGGCGCATCACGATCGTCGACACCGGCGAGGAGACGATGACGGGCGGGAGGCTCCGCAGGCTGCGGGAGTACGTCGAGGGGGAGCGCTTTTGCCTGACCTACGGCGATTGCGTCGCCGACCTCGACGTGACCGCCGAGGTCGCGTTCCACGACGCCTCGGGCGGAATGGCCACACTCACGGTCGTGCAGCCGCCCGGTCGGTTCGGCGCCGTGAACCTCGCGTCGGGCAGCGACCAGGTCACGGAGTACGCCGAGAAGCCGGCGGGGGACGGCGGTTGGGTCAACGGCGGCTTCTTCGTCGTCGAGCCATCCGCTCTGGACTACATCGGCGGTGACGAGACGATCTGGGAGCACGAGCCGCTGGGGCGCCTCGCGGATGAGGGCAAGCTCTTTGCCTACCGCCATCGAGGCTTCTGGCACCCGATGGACACCCTCCGGGATCGCATGACGCTCGAGGAGATGTGGGCGGAAAAAAGCGCGCCGTGGCGCGTCTGGGGCTAGCCGGGCCCGGCGAAGTGCGCGTCTTGAGCCGCCCGTAGCCGGTCGATCAGCCGACCCTCGGGGATCTCGACGTCGTCGTAGGTGAGCACGGAATCCTTTGGGAGATCACGAACGATGCGGCAATCCTCGGCGAGACCCAGAGGGAGGAGCCGCTCTGCGGCAACGGTCTCCACGTTCTCGGCGAGGCCGTAGGTCGAGTACCCGCCCAGGGAGTCCAGTGTCTGTCCAGCCTCGAGGTCGACCTTGGCGGCGGCCACGACGTCGACGACCGGGCCACCCAGCGGAGCGATTGCGGCGTCCCCGAAGAGCGCGGCCCTCGCAACGGTGATCGGCACCTCGAAGTGGCAGAGATGCCAGGGGGTGTAGAAGCAGTAGAGCGGCCCCTCGCCCATCTTGTAGAGGTTGAGGTAGTGCTGCTGCGTCGGATCGTCGTGTGTTCCGAGAACGAACACTCCCGGGCTCGGCACGGCACCCACCACGTAGTCGACGATTCCCGGTCCGTCCGTCAGCTCGTCCAGCGCGAAGAGCTCGCGCGACTCGTCGATGTGCGTACCGCCCTCCACCGTCGGCCCGTGCATTCCGCGCTTCGCGACCCGCATGCCGGTGGCGTTCGCGACGATCGCCTGCTCGAACGAGATCTTCGTCCCGTCGGCGAACGACGTGACCATGCGGGGGTTCTGGCCCCACTGTTTGGCGAAGCCCTCCTGCGTGGTCGGGTTCCGGTAGGGGTCGTGGAGCCCTTTGATGTTCCCGCAGAGGACCGGCTGGACTCCGATGCTCTTGACGAAGCGGAAGAGGTTCAGCTGGACACCCGGCTGGTCGCCGTCGGCGTTCGTGTAAACGACCCCGGCCGCCTGCGCCTTCTGGTTGAGGATCGGCCCGACGGTTCCGTCGAGCTCGGCGTTCATGAGGATGACGTGCTTCCCGTGCTCGATCGCCGCCATGACGACACGGGCACCGTTCTCGACTGCGCCTGTCACCTCGATCAGCGCCTCGATGCCGGAGGAGCCGGCCAGGAGCAGCGGGTCGTCGGTGACGGCGTAGCGGCCCGCCGCGGCGGCTGCCTCGAGCTCGGCCTCGGAGCCGACCTCGTCGATCTCGTCCGCACCGGCTTCCTCGTAGGCCCGACGCGCCTTGGCGAGATCGCGGTTCGCGATCGCGACCAGGCGGATGCCCGGCACGGAACGCAGGATCTGCAGCGCGATGCCGCGGCCCATGAAGCCCGCTCCGACCATCCCAACCCGGATCGGGTTGCCTGCCCGGGCGCGCTCCTCCAGAGCCCTGTCGACGATGATCATCCGTCGAAGTCCGGCCAGGCAGCGTCTTTCGGGGACACCAACGGGTTTGCGTCGTCGGGCCACCGGATCCCGAATGCCGGGTCGTTCCAGCGGACGCCGCCTTCGGCCGACGGCGTGTAGAACTCGGAGACGAGATAGTGGATCTCGCAGTCGGGCACAAGGGTCTGGAACCCGTGCGCGAAGCCCTCGGGAATGTAGAGCGCGCGGCGGTTCTCGGAGGTGAGGTCGACGCCGATCCACTGCTTGTACGCCGGCGAGCCCTCCCTCAGGTCGATGATCACGTCGTGGATCGCGCCCTGCGTGCAGCGGACGATCTTGACCTCCGCGTTCGGCGGGCGCTGGAAGTGCATGCCCCGAAGCGTTCCTTGTTGCGGGTTCCAGGAGGTGTTCGCCTGGACTACGCGGGTGTCGAGCCCGTGCTCGGCGAGCTCGTTCGCGCACCAGGTTCGCGCGAAGAAGCCGCGCTCGTCCTCTCGCCGCTCGAGGTCGATCACGTAGGCGCCGGGCAGCTCGGTCTCGGTGAAGATCACGCCGCGTTTTGCTTCCAGCGGAGCGTGTGGTCGACCCTGCCGCTGTCGAGCAGGAGGCGAAGCCGCTTCAGCCGCGTGTAGCGGTCGCTTTCGAACTGCTCGAGCGTGAGGTCGGCGGCCCGATACGCGTCGACGAGCTCCTGGGCGCCGGCGCGCGCCGTCCAGGTCAGCTCGAGGTCGGGAAAGGCCCGCCGCAGCTTCCCGAAATCCACCCGGTAGCTGCGGGGATCGGGGTCGCCGGAGCCGGCGTACTCGATCTCCGAGCCGGAGACGGTCTCCTGGACGATGTCTCCGAGCTGTCGCACCTGGTAGTTCTCGTCGTCTCGGCCGACGTTGAACGCCTCTCCGCGGATCAGATCCTCCGGCGCCTCGGCGGCGGCGAGCGCGGCGCGCGAGATGTCCTCGATGTGAATGAGGGGTCGCCAGGGGCTGCCGTCGCTCATGATCTTGACCTTGCCCGTCGCGTGAGCCCAGCCGACGAGGTTGTTGAGGACCAGATCGACCCGCAGGCGGGTGGAGACTCCGTACGCCGTCGCATTCCGCATCGAGACCGGCGCGAAATCCGGTCCGGCAAGCTCGGCCAAGGCCTCTTCGGAGCGGACTTTGGACTCGGCGTAGGCGGTCAGGGGCTTCAACGGTGCGCCCTCGTCGACGGCGCTCTCGGACGACGCGCCGTACATGCTGCACGACGAGGAAAAGACAAACCGGCGGACGCCGGCATCGCGAGCTGCGCGGGCGAGCGAGATCGTCGCGTCAGCGTTGATCTCGCGCGTGAGCTCGGGGCTGAAGTCGCCGATCGGGTCGTTCGAGAGGGCGGCGAGGTGAACGATTGCGTCGAACCCCGCAAGCTCCGCGGGAGTCACGTCGCGTACGTCGACGTCGAGCGTCGAGAGCGACCGTGTCTGCGTGGAGGGGAGGTCGCAGTCCCGGTAGAGCAACGTGTCGAGCCCGACCACGTCGTGTCCGGCCTCCGAGAGGACACGTCCGCAGACCGAGCCGATGTAGCCATGGCTGCCCGTCAGGAGGATCTTCATGCGCCGAGCAGGGCCCGCGCCCGCGAGAGCGCGGCATTGGTGCCGATGTCGACCATGGTTCCGGGGAAAGGTACGGCTCGGACATGCCCCTTTCCTGCCAGCTCGGCGAAGAGGTGGCCGAGCTCCTCGTGCCGGGCGAGGCTCGCCAAGGCGGACACACGCGCGGCCGCACAGCCCCAGATCAGGTTGGTGTCCGGGTCCTCGGGCTTCACGTCGACCGAGGAGACGCGGTCGCCCTCGAGTGTCACGACGTCGGATCGCTCCGGCTCGTCCGACTCGAAGACTCCGAGCGCGACCTCGGCCGCGTCGAGCGCGTGCACGAGCTGCGGGAAGCCGTCCGGCGGCTGCCAGACGGTGTCGGGGAAGCCGAGCAGCACGGTGTCATCGGGCGCCAGGTCGTCGATGCCGATCGCGAACGACTCGGCCGCTGTGGCCGGCTCGGCCAAGATCACGGTCGCCCCAAGGAGGTGCGCATGCGCGGCGACGTCCTCCTTGTCTGGCCGCGTCACGACCCTGATCTCTTCCGGCCCCACCGCCCGCATCCTCTCGACGACGTACTCGATCACCGGTCGGCCACCGACGTCGACCATCTCCTTGGAGCATGGCAGGGGCTGGAGGCGCGTGGCCCGGCCGGCGGCGGGCACTACGCCCACGACGGTCACGCTGCCTTGAGATACAGGACGACCGGCGTATCGACCGGAGGCGTCAGCGTCCGGTGAGCGCCTCCCCTGATCCGGCCGGTGATCCAGCGCCGCCCCGTGGACGGCTCGAACCACTCGATGCGGAAGCGGCTCCGGGAGGCGCGCAGATCGACCGAGAACGCGCCCGAGCCCGGTTGGTAGACGAGGTATTCCTTCCCCGGCACCGCCAGGCAGAAGCGCGTCGAGGCGAGGTCGGGACGCGGACGGCTCGCCGCCAGGTCGATCCGGTTTGCGTAGTGGCGAGCGTTGCCCATCGCCCACCGGACCGCCTCCCGCTCCTCGTGAGCGTCCATGGGGTCCATGAAGATGGGGTTGTGGCCACGCATGAGCGCCTTCCAGGGAAAGTGCCGGTCTCCGCAGAGGCCACAGTGGTGGTCCGTGTCGGACAGGCTCACCTGGCGCGCGTTCGCGAGCGGAGGATCGTCGAGGAACGGCTTTCCGCCGGCCGGCGAGACCCATCCGGCCGGGCTCGCATAGAGGCTCCCGTTGGTTCCGTTCGCGTTCTGGAAGGTCATACCCACGGGATGCTGCTTTCTCTTCCGGGCCTCGTGGCGCTGGACGATTCGGATCATGTGGTACTGCCAGGAAGTGGAGTAGGCGCCGCTTTCGTTTGCGACCTCGAACAGGACGTTGTCGAGATCGTTCACGGCGTCGACCGCCCTGCGGACGTAGCGCTCCTGGAGCTTGACGACCCGCCGGTTGGCGAGCGTGTGCGACTCCGTCCCCACGCCGTCGCCATTCGGGTCGCCGTCGATACCGTTGACGTTGTTGGCGGCGTTGAACGGGTGAGCATCCCAGCGCCACGGTTGCTGGGCGAACTGGAGGCTCCAGCCTTCGAAGAGCATCACGGAGACGTAGATCCTTCGCGTGCCTGCCTGCGCCACCCGTCGGCGGAGCCTCGCGAAATAGGCCGGGTCGAGCCGGGTCAAATCGAATTTCGGGAGGCCGTCGCGCGCGATCCCCGGGCCCGTTCTGAGCCAGGGTTGCGGCGCCACGTCGACGGTGGCTCCGCATTCTTTCCACCGCGTGAGCTCGAATGTCCAGAGCCGGAAGAAGTTGTGGTTGTAGCGGACGAGCCGGTCCAGATAGTTCGCGTAGTCGAACCGGGCCGGGCCGACGGAGAGGCACTCGACAGGCCAGGTTCGATCGCCGAGGTTCCACCAGACGTGCGATCCGGTCAGGTAGACGGCGCGGCCCGTTCCGTCCGTGAAATACCGCGGGTTCGACCGCAGGACGCGGAGCGGCCCCAGCTTGGCCCGACGCGTCGGCTCTTTCGCGGATTTCGCGGAGGGAGCGGGGCTGGGAGCCGATGTGCCTTCCGTCCCACGCGTGAGCACGCCCGCGGCGGCAGCCGCGAGCGCGAGAAGAAGAACGACCAAGTACCTGCGACCCACCCTCCACTGAGGGTAGACGAGAAATGAGGGTTCTCCACGTGGCCCAGCCGACCTATGCCGGTCTGGTCAGCTGCGTCGGCGATCTCGTCGGGGATCAGG
>JACDAN010000201.1 GCA_013695385.1 Actinomycetota bacterium
CCCCCGCCCCTGCGAGCAGAGCCCGCTGCTTCACGGCTTCTGCTGGCCCTTCGTGTTGTCGAAGCCGCTCGGCGGGTCGTTCTCATACGGGAACGAGGAGAGGTTCGGAACGTCGTTCTGGTTGACGCCGTCACCCAGCAGGTCGCCGGCCGGATGCCCCTTGAGCTTTCCGGCAACGGCCCGCTCGGCGATGTCGATCACGTCGTCCGTGAGCCGCCGCCCGTTCGGGTAGCCCGCGGTGTCGCCACCGAAGACGCCCAGCCGGTTCGGCGAGCCCGACGGCGGGATCGAGAGGTTGATCCTCAGCATGTCCGCAAGCGTCCGACCCGTGAAGTTCAGGCTCGGGACGCCGGTGAGAAGAACCGAGACGAGGTCATCGCGGTTTTTCTCGGGCACGTTCAGTCCGTAGAGCTGGTTGATCACTGCAGCCAGGATCGGCTCGCGGTGGAAGCGGACGAACTGGCTGTCCTGCCGAGGCGTGCTCCGGTTCCACTTGTCCTTGAGGTTGGTCGGGATGATCACCTCGTTGACGAGCGGGTTGCCGAGGCGGGACACCTGAACCCAGGTGTTGCGGACGACCGTCCTCCGCTTCTTGCCCCTGCCGACCTTCCTGACAGTCAGGCGCCGGCGGTCGGTGGCCGCCCAGACGCCGACAACGTGATCTGAGTCGTCGAGCTGGGAGATGGGGACCTGGAGTGCAATCGCGTGCACTCCGTAGCCGGCAAAGAAGTCCTTGCCTCCGCCGGCGTTCCCCACGCCCCTCCGGATCGCCACGAGGTCGAAGATCGCGCCGATGTCCGCGAAGAACGCGTCCTCGCGCTGCCCGGCGAAGACCTTGCCGCCACCGGCGAGCGGCCGCACGGCGGCCTGCGCAAGCGAACGGTAGTTCGGAGTCGTCCGCGGGCCGATGTTGTTCGGCGGCGTCACTCCGCGAGCGACCACCGTCGACCGGCGCCCGATGATGCGGGTGACGGTGTAGTCCTGGACGGTGTTGGCGAGGAAGAAGCGACCCGCCCGGTTGCGGAAGCGGAAGCGATACGTGACGTCGGGTCTCGCATCACCGTTCCGGTCGATGTAGATGTTGTAGCGGGCGCTCTGTGAGAAGCGGTAATACATCGGGCCCGCCGCGGGATCCTCGGCGGGGATCCAGTTGCCGATGATCGTGAGGTCGTTCGGGGCGTCGGGCGCCCGGAACGCGTAGAGGTCCGTGTTGTCAGCCGTGGGATCCTCAGAGATCAGCGGGGCTTCCCGGTGGCTCGAGGCCGTGCCCGCCTCGGGGGAAGGCCCCCGGACGACGAGCACCGCCACGACGGCTGCGATCGAAATCGCGATGATCGCGAGCATTGATTTTCGCATCGGTGCGGTTCCTTTCGATAGGGCACCGAGAGCCGGCGCCATAGGTGCCGGTCATTCGCGCGCGACTGTGCTTCGGTTCGGGCTAGCCGCGTATCCGGGTGCCGGCGCTCCCGGCCAGCGCCGCCTCGAGGCTCTCGAGTGCCGTGATCAACGCTTCGCCGCCGGCTCGGGCGATCGTGATCGCGGCCTCCACCTTCGGCCGCATCGAGCCCTCGGCCAGGTCGGGCAGCAACGCCTCGGCCTCATCGGCGGTGAGCTCTGCGATCACCTCCTCGTCGGAGGTCCGAAAGCCTCGCTTGACGGCGGCCACGTCGGTCAGGATCACCAGCCGCTCGGCGCCGAGCGCCTTCGCCAGGACCGCGGAGGCGCGGTCCTTGTCGATGACGGCGTCAACGCCCCGGATGCGATCTCCATCCCGAACGACCGGGATCCCTCCGCCGCCGCAGGCCACCGGGATGGCGCCGGCGTCGAGCAGGGCCCGGATCTGGTCGAGCTCGACGACCTCGAGCGGGGTGGGAGAGGGAACGGCGCGGCGGAAGCCCCGGCCCTGTTCCTCGACCAGAGTCCAGCCGCGGTCTCGCTCGAGTGCGGCTGCCTCTTCGGAGGAGTAGAACGGCCCGATCGGTTTTGACGGACGGTCGAACGCGGGATCGTCGTCTGCGACCACGACGTGGGTGAGCAGGCAGGCCACCGGCCGTCCCGCAGACCGCCCGAGCTCCGTCACGATCATCGCGCCGATCTCGGCCTGCGTCTGCGCGACGGCGAGGTAGAGCGGAAGCGGAGGCACCTCGTCGGCGGCACGTTCCTGCCGGATCAGCTCGTTCCCCACCTGTGGGCCGTTTCCATGCGTGATCACCAGTCGCGGCTCGCCGAGGAGCGGCGCGAGAGACCCGGCAGCCTCGCGCAGGCGGGCGGACTGCTCCGCAGCCGTCCCGCGATCGCCCTTTCGAATCAGTGCATTGCCGCCGAGCGCGACAACCGTGGTCAAACGAGGGCTTGGGCGTCGATCAGGCCATGCTCGGTCAGCAAATCGTTGAGCGTCGGCTCTCCGAGCTCCTGGAGCCGGTAGGTCACCCGGAGCGCGGGCTTGTCCAGCTCGATGATCCGCCGAAGGTCGATCGGCGTCCCGATCAGGACGAGATCGGCGTCGGATCGCGCGATCGTCTCCCGCAAGTCCTCCAGCTGATCTCGGCCGTATCCCATGGCAGGGAGGAGCTCGCCGATGTGCGGCCACTCTTCGAGAGTCTTGGCGATCGAGCCGACCGCGAACGGCCGTGGGTCCACGAGCGAGGCTGCCCCGTGCGCCTTCGCAGCGAGCACGGCAGCGCCGTAGGTCATCTCCCCGTGCGTGAGCGTGGGCCCGTCCTCGATTGCGAGCACCCGTTTGCCCGCGATCGTCTCGCCGTTCTCCTCGACGAGGAAAGGCGAGGCGGCGCGCACGATCTTCGCCGCGGGGTTCGCCTCGCGGATCGACTCGAGCACCGCATCGACGCCCTCCGCCGGGGCTGTGTCGATCTTGTTCACGACGCAAACGTGCGCCATCCGGAGATTCGTCTCGCCCGGGTGGTACCGCAGCTCGTGTCCGGCACGGTGTGGATCGACCACCACCACGTGGAGATTGGGCTTGATGAACGGAGTGTCGTTGTTCCCGCCGTCCCACAGGATCACGTCCGCCTCCTGCTCGGCCTGATCGAGGATCGCGCCGTAGTCGATCCCGGCGAAGACCAGGTTTCCCTCTGCGAGGTGAGGCTCGTACTCCTCCCGCTCCTCGATCGTGCAATCGGCAGCATCGAGATCGCGGTAGTCCGCGAATCGCTGCACCGCCTGCTGGGTCAGGTCACCGTAGGGCATGGGATGGCGGAGCACCGCTACCTTCTTGCCGGCTTCCCGGAGCAGCGCCGCGATGTGACGGGTCGTCTGACTCTTTCCCGAGCCGGTGCGCACTGCGCACACGGCTACCACGGGCTTGGTCGAGGTCAGCGCCGTCTCGTGCGGCGACAGAAGCCTGTACGACGCGCCGGCAGCGAGCGTCTTCGAGGCGACGTGCATAACGTGCTCGTGGGTGACGTCGGAGTAGGCGAAGACGACCTCGTCCACCTCGTGCCGGCGGATCAGCTCGCCGAGCTCGGACTCCGGACAGATTGGAATTCCCTCCGGGTAGAGCGACCCGGCGAGCTGCGGGGGATAGACGCGGCCGTCGATGTTCGGGATCTGCGTCGCCGTGAAGGCGACGACCTCGTACTCCGAGCGGCCGCGATAGACGAGGTTGAAGTTGTGGAAGTCGCGCCCCGCAGCGCCTGCGATGAGAACCCGGATCCGATTCATGAATAAAGCCTATTCAGGATGCAGGACGTCGACGAGGCCTGCGGCGCCTTGTCAGTTAGGGTCGGCGCATGGCCCGCTTCCCCGAGGCGCTCAGCGAGCAGGTCGGCTACGAGTTGGCCGCATCGCAGCAGTACATCGCGATCGCCGTCTATTTCGACGTCGAGACCCTCCCGCAACTGGCCGCGTCGTTCTACCGGCAGTCGGTCGAGGAGCGAAACCACGCGATGATGATGGTGCAGTTCCTCCTCGACTCCGAGCTCCCCGTCCGGATTCCGGGTGTGGCCGGTCCCGAGACCGATTTCGGGAGCGCCCGCGACGCCGTGGCGCTCGCGCTCGAGCAGGAGAAGCGGGTGACGGAGCAGATCGTCGCCCTCGTGGGCCTCGCCCGGGACGAGGGCAGCCTGGTCGGCGAGCAGTTCCTCCACTGGTTCCTCCAGGAGCAGCGCGAGGAGGTCTCGAGCATGTCCCAGTTGCTGGCGACCGTCGAGCGGGCGGGCGAGAACCTGCTGCTCGTCGAGGAGTACCTGTCGCGAACGTCGGGTGGGGAGAACGCCCTCGAGGCGGGAGCGCCGCCGGCGGCGGGGGGCGTGCTCTAAGAACCTCCACGGACCGAAACCTGGAAAGCGACGTGGGCTCTGCGAAGCTCCACTTCGAGGAGGGGTCTCTGAGCATGCCGCCATTCGAGGACGCCGAAAGCTTTAGCGCAACGTCGCGAAGTCGTTTCCTGGCCCGTGCGGGCGCGGCGCTGGGAGGCGCCGGGCTCCTGGGCGCCGCCACGGCCGGATCAGCGACCGCCGCCGTTCCGCCGACCGAGTACGCGGTCGGGGTGTTCGGCGCACTCGGCAACGGTCTCGCGGACGACGCAGGCGCGATTCAGGCCGCGATCGATGCCGCAAAGAATGCGGGCGGCGGCGTCGTCCTGTTCCACGCGGGATCTTCTCGATCTCCCGGCCGCTGAAGATCTACTCGCGCGTGATCTTGCGAGGTGCCGGTACGGGCGCCACGTTCATCAAGAAGCGCGGCACCGCGTCCTTCGCCGCGATCGAGAGCGACGGCTTCGCAGCGCTGACGGGCACCGAGTCGAACGGCGGCATCCACAGCTGGGCTCTGGAGGGCCTCTCGATCGACGGGAGCCGAGCGGACGGAGCGCGAGGCCCGGGGATCCAGGTCTACGGCTACGGCTACTCGATACGCGGTGTCGCCGTCTTCGAGTGCGCCGGTCACGGCATCTGGTCGGAGTGGAACGCCGAGGGGGTGCCGGCCGCGAGGCTCGACGCATTCGTGTCCGACGTCATCGCGCACGACTGCTCCGCCGGAGGAATCCTGTGGCAGGGGCCGCACGACTCGAAGTGGATCGGCGATCTCCAGCGCTTCGGTCTTCTCGCCGGCGGGCCGGCTGCTGCTGGTTCGCCGCCCGACCCGCCGCCCGCCTCGTCCCCCGCCGATCAGCAGACCGACTTGCTGCCCTCTCCCGCGCCGGTGTCGCCCGCTCCGGCACCGCCGCAGTCTCAGGCGGTGGCGCCGATGCAGTCCCGGCCGACCTCGAGCGGACGAGTCGACCGTGGCCCTCTCGTGCGATCCAAGCGGCGCGTGCTCAGGGACCAGCGTCCGCCGAAGACGCCCGAGCCGCGCTCCCATCCGCGCCTGGATTTTTCGCTCCTCGGTCTACCGAAGCTGCTCGCGGAGGCTGTCCGCGAAGGCTTCCAGCTCGAGCTCTTCGCCGGTGACGTTGGCGAGCAGTTCGTCCGCGTTCAAGCGATGCCCCTCCGACCAAAGCTCGCGGAGCATGCTGCCGGCGTCGCGGGTTGCGAACCAGTCGTGGCCAAAACGCTCGCGGAAGTGGGTGCGGAGCTGCGACTGCAGGGCCCACGATCGCAGGTAGCCCGTGACGTAGAAGCTCGAATCGATGTCTGCGAGGTAGTCCGTCGGGCTCGGCTGGATCTTCAGCGCGTCGCCGAGGATCTCGACGTAGCGCGACGCGAGCGCCTCGTTGTCCGTCTGAGTCTCGCCGAAGAACTCGAGCTCGTAGAGAAGCTTTCCGCAGTACCGGCGCAGGAGATAGAGCGACCCTGTCGCCGCCTCCGAGGCGAACTCGTCCGGCCGTGGAACGTCTAGTCGGCGGGAGAGCCAGCCGGGCTCGAGGAGGAGGTGCTCCATCAGCGTCGCCCAGGCCTCCGTCACCGCGACATCGCCGAGTCGACGCGCTTCGACGGGGAGGTCGGGCGAGACGTGCGCGTAGTGCTCGGTATGGCCGGCCTCATGGAAGAGGGCCCGCCAGTCGTCCACACCGCCCATCGGCTGGATGACGAGCATGACGCGGCCCGGGACCTCGATCGGCGCGCAGAAGGCGCGCGGACTCTTCTTCGGCCGCTGCTCGATGTCGAGCTCCACGTTCTGCTGCGAGCGAAGGTCGATGCCGAGGTCGGCGAGCGATCCTTCGAGTGCCGGCAACATCTTGCCCGCCGGGAACGCCTGATCCCATCCGGGTGCGCGGAAGATCCGTGGGACGTCGAAGCGCTCCGCCTCGTCGAGGCCGACGCCCGCTCTCGTCCGGAACAGTTTGTCCGCAGTTTGCTCGTACAGCTTCTCGGTCGATTCGAGCACCCCGCGGCACTGGTCGGCCAGCTCTTCGAGCCGAAAGCCGAATCGTCGGTAGAGAGCCGCGTAGGTCTGCTCACCGAGCCGTGGCAGCGCTTCCCTCATCCGCGCGACCCCGTCCTCGTAGATCGGGTTCAGATGCTCCTCGGTGAGCCGGTTGCGGGCGTCTTCGAGCCGACGACGCTTGTCCCGATCGTGTTCGTTCGCGACGGTGGGGCGGATCATCCGGTAGCCCACGATCTCTCCGTCGACGGTGGCTTCGAGCTCCGCCTCGAGCGCCGCCGTCTTCTCGTTGTGCTCGCGGGTCAGCTCCGCGAGATAGTTCTCGCAGGCGAAGCGCCACAGCTCCGGCACGCCGGGGTCGCCGTTCGCCGCCTCGCCGAGAGACCGAGCCTGCTCGAGGGTGGAGAGCTCGGGGAAGCGCTCGTAGAGCGGCTTCAGGTCGAGCGTGTCCTTCAGGCCGGAGTAGTGGAGGTAGTACTCCTCGTCGAGCGCGGCGACGAACCTGTCGATGCGGTCGCGGTACGTGTCCAGCTCGAGGCTGGCAGGAGGGGCGCTCGCCACGGCCGTAGGATACTCCGGTGCGCGAGATCACCCTGCGGAGTGAGCGGCGCACGCAGCTCATCGACGTCACGCGCGAGGTGGCCTCCGCCCTCGAGGGAACGGGGGCCGCGGCGGCGCTGATCTTCATCCCGCACACCACGGCGGGCGTGATGATCAACGAGCATGCCGACCCCGCCGTCGGCCGTGACTTCGAGCGAGCCCTCGAGCGCATGGTCGGCGACGACTGGGGGTGGGAGCACGTCGAGGACGGCGAGGAGAACGCTCCGTCCCACATCCGCGCCGCCTTGATGTCGTCCCAGGCGGTCGTGCCGCTGCGCGACGGTCGCCTCGCGCTCGGGACGTGGCAGGGGATCTTCTTCTGCGAGTTCGACGGCCCGCGCGAGCGCAAGGTCCTGGTGACGCCCCTCTCATGATCGAGGTCGATCGGCTCACCAAGCGGTTCGGGAAGACGGTTGCAGTCGAAGACCTCAGTTTCCGCGTGGCGCCCGCCCGCGTCACCGGCTTCCTCGGTCCCAACGGCGCCGGAAAGACGACCACCCTGAAGGTGATGCTCGGTCTCACCCGACCAAGCGCTGGAAGCGCGGCGATCGGCGGACGCCTCTACCGTGATCTCGACGATCCCATCCGGAAGGTCGGCGCCGTCCTCGAGACGTCCAACTATCACCCGGGTCGCTCGGGTCGCAATCATCTCCGGGTGCTCGCTGCGGCCGCCGGCCTGCCGCGCTCCCGAGTGGAAGAGGTCCTCGAGCTCGTGGCCATGAAGGACTCGGCCAAGCGGCGGGTGAAGGGCTATTCGCTCGGCATGCGCCAGCGGCTCGGCCTCGCCGCCGCGCTTCTGGGCGACCCTGAGGTGCTCGTGCTCGACGAGCCCGCGAACGGCCTCGACCCGGCGGGAATCCGCTGGCTGCGCGACCTGCTTCGGTCACTGGCCGACCAGGGCCGCACTGTCCTCGTCTCGAGTCACCTCCTCGCGGAGATGGAGCAGATCGCCGACGACGTCGTCGTGATTCACCGGGGCAAGTTCGTCGCGCAAGCCTCGACGGCAGAGCTCGCTGCTCGCGCCACGACCCGGGTGCGAGTCCGAAGCCCGCAGTCCGAGCGCCTGGGTGAGCTGCTGGTAGGCCGGGGCGCGACCGTGGAGGCGACCGACGGCGGGGTGCTCGCGGTCCGCGAGGCCTCTCCGGAGCAGGTGGGCGAAGTCGCCGCCGCCAATGCGATCGTCCTCCACGAGCTCGTCTCCGAGACGGCTACGCTCGAGGAGACGTTCCTCGAGCTGACCGGCGGGGAGACGACGTCATGAAGCTCGTCTATGCCGAGCTGCTCAAGATCCGGACTGCTCCATGGACGACCTTGATCCTGGTGTTCGCGCTACTCGCCATCGTCGGCCTCGGCGCAGCGGGGACATCCAACGATGCGAACAGTGGCTTCGTGATCTCGCCGGAGTCCGACATCATCAACATCGCCGGGATCGCAACGATCTTCACGCTGATCCTCGGTATCCTCGCCGTCACCTGGGACTATCGGCACGGAACGATCACCCAGACGTTCCTGGTCTCCCCGCGAAGGGAGCGGGTGATAGTGGCGAAGCTCGTCACCGCCCTCGTCCTCGCGGCACTTCTCACGGGGTTGGCACTGGCGCTCGCACTAGGGATCGCCGAGGTCTGGCTCGGCGACGGGTTCCAGCTCACCCGCGACAACTGGAACCACGCCGGTCGAATCCTTGTCGCCACCCTTCTGTGGGCCGTCCTCGGCCTCGGGCTGGGCGCGACGCTCCAGACGCAGGTCGGAGCCTTGATCTCCGCGATCGTCTGGTTCCTCGTGGTCGAGTTCGTTCTGGTCGGCCTGGGATCGAAGATCTGGGACCTCGACCAGTACCTGCCCGGTGAGGCTCTGAGGGAGTTCGCGAGCAGCGGAGACCAGGGGCGGCTCGGCCGGACGACAGCGGGCCTGCTCGCCGCTGCGTACGCGTTCGGGTTCGCTGCTCTGGGGACGCTCTTCGCACTCCGCCGAGACGTCAACTAGTAGGAGGGTTTGGCGCAATACCGGCCTGTGCCGCCAGGCCGCGCTGCTCGCCCCAGGACTGCGTCCTCAGTCGCGCCCGTATCCCGGAGGATACGAACGCTCCCTGCGTCCTTGCCTGGAAACGACCATCGCACCCTGGCAACGAGCGTTATTCCGCCAAACCCTCCTAGCGAGTAGCCTGGCCCGGTGCCAGCACCCGTCACCAGGGACGACGAGCTCGAGCTCGTGGTCGACTCGCTCGCATACGGGGGGAACGGCGTTGCGCGCATGAACGGCTTCGTCGTCTTCGTGCGGCGAGGCCTCCCCGGTGACAGGGTCCGCGCCCGGGTCACGAAGGTGAAGGGGCGGCATGCCGAGGCGCTGGCCGTGGAGGTCCTAGAACCGAGTCCTCTCCGGGTCGAAGCCCCGTGCGATCACTACCCCGCGTGCGGCGGTTGCCGGTTCCAGGACCTGGCGTACGAGTCGCAGCTCTCGGCGAAGGAGGATCAGGTTCGAGATGCTCTCGTCCGGATCGGCGGAATCGCTGATCCGCCACTCGAGCCCGCACTGCCGGCCGAGTCGATCTTCCGCTACCGGAACAAGCTCGAGTACTCGTTCACGCAGACACCCTCGGGTCCTGCGCTTGGCTTCCACAAAGCCGGTCGGTGGGACGAGGTGCTCGACATCTCCGAGTGCTGGCTGACGACGGAGCTGGGGAACCGGATTCGCGAAGCCGTCCGCAACTGGTCCCGAGGAACGGAGCTGCGCGCCTACGACCAGGCCGAGCACACGGGCTTCTTCCGCCATCTCGTCCTCCGAGAGGGCAGGAACACCGGCCAGATGCTGGTTCAGCTGGTCACGGCGCCGGGTGACTACCCGCGCGACTCGTTCGTCGCCGTCCTGCGCCGGTTTCCCGAGATCCGATCGATCCACCACAGCGTCAACGAGCGGCCTGCGGAGGTGACGAACCTCCCGACGACGCTGCTCTGGGGGGACGACGCGATCGAGGAGGAGCTCTGCGGCCTCAAGTTCCGGATCCGTCCAAATGCCTTCCTGCAGACGAACACCGCGATGGCGGAGCGGCTGTACAGGGTCGCTGTCGAATACGCCGGCCTGACAGGGGAGGAGACGGTCTGGGATCTCTACTCCGGGATCGGGTCGATCGCTCTCGTGATGGCGAAGGACGCCTTGACCGTGTGGAGCGTCGAGACCTCGGAGGAGTCCGTAGCCTGTGCGATCGAGAACGCAGAGCTGAACGGGATCACGAACGCGGCGTTCTTCGCCGGCGATGTCGCCGACTCGGTCGCCGAGCTCAGGGAGCGGTCGGGGGATCCGAAGGTCGTCGTCCTCGATCCACCCCGCGCCGGGCTCTCCGGAAAGGCGCTCCGCCGCCTCGGCCGCATCGGCGTGCCGCGGATCGTCTATGTCTCTTGCAACCCGACGACCCTGGCGGGCAACCTCAAGCAGCTACGGGCAGATTGGGGCTACGAGCTCAAGCGCGCGAGAACTGTCGACATGTTCCCGCACACGCCGCATATCGAGACCGTCGCGCTGCTCGAGCGCCAGGACTAGCGCGATCCGCGGTAGTTGAAACTGGCGGATTGTCCGGCACGGAGGACCTTCGCGTACTCCCAGCGCTTGTAGTAGCCGCCCACGCGGTAACGGATCCGCTTGAAGCACGCCGCCGACGGCCGCCCCTTACAGTTTCCGCTGATGTGGCGATAGAGCGAAAAACGCCCGCTCGGGCTGTACACAGCCGATACGCCACGGTGAACCTTCACCGTCGTCCGCCGGTTGGCGTGCGTGATCGAGACGTCCGCCGGTGTCCAGGAGACGGCGATAGCGGCCGGGGTCGTCGCCACTGTCAGCAGGCTGCCGATCCTCGGTCCTGACCGGAGGCGCAACGTCGCTGCTTGGCCCTGGGCCGCGAGCTGAAGCACCGGCATCGCGAGGCCCGTGACCCTTTGCGAGAGCAGCGACCGCGACACGCGGCCATTGATGGCGTGGAGGGTTCCGTCTTCGCCTCGAAGCTCGTAGCGACCCCTGACGTCGCCGGAACAGGGAATGGGTGCGCCGGCAAGCGTGGCGCCCACCGGACCCTGCTCGGCCGTCTCTCTGGCGATCCAGCGGCACGGATCGACGACCGTGATCACGGCGATGTTGGAGGTGTTCCAGTGATCGAACGAACGGCCGTTCATCGTCGGGACGCGAACGCCGATCTCGTAGTGACCTGCTTCCGCCACCGACTGAACGACTTTCACGGTATCCCCTTCGAGCGAGACATTGCCGGGCCAGCTCTGGCAGCCGACGTTCGGCCGGTAATGGGCGTTGGAACAGCCAAAGAGCTCTGATCCGTCAACGGCGGCGGCGCCAGGGGGCTCGACTCGCAGAACCGTGGATGCGGGTTTCATGCTGTTGGTCAGCTCGAGGCGCGTCTGCGCCGGCGTTAGCCGAACCGGCCGATCGTGCGCGAGGGACGCCACTGCCACGATGCCTGCCGCGACGCAGACACTTCCGAGGCCCAGGATCCATCGCCGCATGGACCCGAAGCTAGCAGAGGGTGCTGGCGCTTTACTGGCGAGCCGGTGCGGCCCTGCTTGCGCGCCAGCGGCGGAATTCCCGCCACAACAAGTCGCCGTTCGGGATCAGGAACCCGAAGGCCAGGCCCGGAAGCGCCGGCAGGCCTGCGGTGTCGAGGGCGACGGCAGAGATCATCGTCAGTCCGAGCGACGCGGTGAGCGCGACCCAGGTCCACGGCACCCGCAGTTCCCACCGGGCGGCGGCTGCGAGAAAGAGCGCGAAGAAGAGCAGGTCCGGGAGGCCGAGGTTCGCCGAGGAGGCACCACCGGGAGCGGGGAACGCGAACGAAAGGGTGTCGAAGATCTCCGGCTGCTCGTCGACGATGTGCCGCGTCGGCCCGCGCCAGACCGAGAGCGAGTCGACGACCGGGATGATCAGCGCCACCAGCGCGACCCACAGGACACTCTCGAAGTAGCTGAGGAACCAGAAGCCGAATGCCGTCATGAGCGCCAGCTTCGAGAAGTTCGCGAGCCCATCGAAGCCGGCGACGTCGAGCATGACGGTGAGGACGAGCAGGGCTACGGCGACCAGGAACAGGCCCTCCGCCCGCCGGAGAGGGAGCACCAGATAGACGAGCGAGAAGACCGCCGGGATCAGGCACGCGGCGAGAAACGCAAGCTCCCACCGCTCCGGGATGCTGTCCAGCCTCCCGTGAGCCGCGTAGTAGACGCCGAGCGAAGCAGCGAGGGCGACGAACGCCCCCACCCTCCGGGTCAGTAGGGGGGTAACTCTGCCCACCAGGGGCCAAGCGTCTTCAGTGCCTGCCAGAAGCGCGTCTTCGCCGCCTGTTCGTCGAGCGCGGCATCGATGTCGGGAACGAAGAGGCCCTGGATCGTCGGCGTCCACTGCTGGAGGTCGCCGGGCGAAACATCCAGCTCGGTCGACATCGGAAACTCCAGCTCGTTCAGGAAGCCGAGTGCGTCCTCTCCCATGACGACGACGAGCTTGGGCTGGACGATGTGGAGCTCTCGGAGGAGCCAGCTTGCCGCCTGCTCCTCGTCGCCGCCGTCGAACTTGAAGCAGTTCGTCCCGTAGACGGCGAGCGGGTCGACGCGTAGACGCTGGAGCGACTTCAGGAGCGCCTGGCCGGCCCGGCCGAAGAAGGCGACGCCCTCCTGAACCTCCGAGTGCTGTGGGCGGAACTTGAGGAGAAAGACGTCGGCCAGCGGATGGCCGGATCCGAGCGCCGGGATTCGACCTTCGCCGGCTCGTCTGATCTCGTCGCCGAGGTCGTTCGACTCGGCGATTGCCTTCTGGAGGTAGCGCTCGTGGATCTCGTCGGTCGCGGGCAAGGGCCTCGTCAGTCGCAGGGAAGGGCGGCAGGGATCAGGTTCGGCCCTCCAGGACTCTTTCCTTGACCTGGGCGGTCCACTTGAGCGCCTGGAGGTAGGCCAAGGAGCGGGGGCGGCGCAGCACTTCAGCCGTCCGTAGGCTGACGAGGAACTCCTCGCGGTCGCGGAACGCGCGCATCCGCAGGCCTCCGGTTCCGACCCCCTGGAGGACATGTGCGTCGGAGCCCGCGCCCATGGTCAGGTTGTACTTTCGCGCGAAGCGCAGCGCCTCGTCGTTGTAGACCTCGAACAGGAGCCTGGCGTTGTAGACCTCGAGGATGTCGATGTCACCGAGATGACGGTGAAGGGTCGACGCGTCCGGGATCGCGTGCATCCGGTCGAACGGGTGGGGGAGGTACACGAGGGCGTCCTGCTCCTTGATGGCGGCGATCGTGTCGCCGAAAGACATCCCTCGTGGGATCTCGCGCTCGAGGAAGAGCCCGATCACCTCACCCTGGGCGTCGGTCTTGATCTCCTCTCCCGGGATCACGAAGAGCTGTTCGCCCCGAGCGGTCTCGACCGCCTCCAGCGCGCCGCCGATGGCGTTGTGATCGGTGACCGCGAGCGCGCCGAGCCCCTCGGCCCTGGCGTGGCCGACGAGCTCCGCCGGCTCGATCTGGCAGTCGTGCGACCAGGACGTGTGAGAGTGGAGATCGCAGACGATCCATTCCCGGTCGGCGAGCGGATCGCTCGGGCGGCGGGGGCGGCGGCGTACGGCGAGCCCCCGGTAGAGCGCGTCGAGCTCCCGGCCCAGTTCCGCGAAGCTCTGCGCCTCCGAGTCGCGACGTCCGTCTGCGGCGGCGTGTCCCCGGAGTTCCGGGCTCTCGGCCAAGCGGGCAACGGCCGCGGCGGCGAGCGCGGGCTGCTCGTGGATGCCGCGTGGCGACGCCACGGCTGCGCCCGAAGCTTGCGCCTCGGGCACGAGGCGGGCGAGGCCGTCGAGCGCGGGCACGAAGATCGGCGCCTCGTTGAGGATCGCAGAGCGGGCCGCTGCTGTCCGTCCCGTGCGAACGCGAACGCGGCCCCGCAGAGACGCAGGAACCGAGGGCCGTCCCGTCAGGGGCTTCGTTCTCAGGAGTGTGAGCTCCCAACCCGGAAGCTCGCGCATGATGGATGCCAGCCCCTTCAGCAGGAGGCGCTCGCCGGGGCGCCATTCGCACACCACGACGTCGCGCTTCCGCATGGGATGGAAGAGCTCGGTGTCCACGCCGATCGGTACTACTTGGTACTCGCCCGGAAAGCGTTCTCGCGCCGCGGCCACCATCTCGGCGGAGGTCGCGAGGAGCGCGTCGATGCGGGAGAGGAGTCGTGCGCGCTGCGCGCGGCGCGGCGGATAACCGAGCCGTTCCGGCGAGAAAAACGTCGCCACCGCAAGCGACCTGCTCTCGCGCAGGGCGACGTAGGACAGGCTGGGGAGGCCGGGTTCGAAGCCGTGCACGACGTCGTACTCCCCCTGGCGCAGGGCAAGCGAGAGGTTTGCGCGTACGCCGACCGGAAGCCCGATCTGGCTCCGTCGAGAGATCGGCACGGCGGGACCTACTGCGAGCAGCTCCGTGCGAGTCCCGTGCTCGAGGGCGCGCCGACCAGCGGCCAGGTCGGAGGCGCGGCCCGAAGGCGCGACGACGGTGACCTCGTGGCCGAGGCGCCGAAGCTCCGCCGCCGCTCCGGAGACGTGCTCGTTCACGTCGTGCGGTTGCGACCAGGAGAACGGGCTGACGAGACAGATCCGGAGCCCCACGGCCGTCGAGTCTAGCCGTCGGGCCCTCCGATTGATTCGTCAGTCAATTTTGCTTCGACATTCTCCGATTGATTCGTCAGTCAATTTTAAAAAGAAATTGTTCTTGGCAAACCCGTATCTATTTCCGAATGTGCCGCGTTTCCTTTTTCGCCTTCGGACTCGACGGCGACCTCGACGACGACGGCGACGACGGCGACGACGATGACGACGACTGCGAGGACGACGACGACCACGAGGAAGGCGAGGACGACTTGCGCGGTTCGCAGTCGCAGACAGGCAACGACCGAGGGCCGGACTGCACCGGCCGGCCCTCGGTCTCTCTCCCACGAAGCAGAAACAGGAGGTTCAAGGAGATGCGACGACAGACGCGGATTCGGCGGCTCGGGCTCTTGGGCTTCGTGCTCGCGCTCGTGGCCAGCGTTCCGCTCCTGGCAATGGTTTCCGGCGCCCAGGCGCAGGCTGACCACCCCCTCGATCCCGCGCGGAACACGCCGCTACCGTGCGATCTCGGCACGGTGCCGGGAAGCGCACTCGTGACGCGGTCGGCGAAGAACATCGAGCACCTCGCGCAGAAGTGCGGCATCGTCGGCGTCGAGGTCGAGTTCCAGTCCCGGCGGGACGCGACGGGCAAGACCCACGACTATGCGTTCCTGAGCACGATGGGCGCCGGCCTCCGATCTACGACATCACCAATCCGCGAAATCCGTATTACGCAGGCGGGTTCGACAACGGCGGGTGGCAGAACGACATCCAGGTACGGGGGAACGTCGTCCTGACGTCGTTCGACGGCCTGGCGGGCGAACCGTCGACCACGTCGTCGTGTCTCAAGCAGAACTACCCGGACGCGAACGACCAGGGAGTCGACATCTACCGGCTCGTCTACAACGCCCAGGCGGCCACCCAGGGCGCGCTCGGACAGGAGCCCCTGCCACCGGCATACCCGCAGCCGCTCCCGCTGGCGCCGCTAGAGGACACCCTCGCTGGTCAGCGTCCGTTCGTCGTCACCAATCCGACCTGCATTGCGAACCCATCGGGAGGTGCGCACAACTCGACCTACAACCCGACGGGCACGTGGTTCGGAATCTCGAACTGCTGCTCCGACTGGGCGGTCGACGTCATCGACATGCGTCCGCCGACGACGGGGGAGAATCGCGAGAGCCTGAGGGCCGATCCCGTTCCGTTCCCGAAGCACCGCTACCGGCTGATCGACGGCTCGCGGGCAACCCCACAAAGGTGCGAAGGGCGGGCTCAGTCTCCCGGGCCGGTCACGTGCATCGTGATGCAGCGCCCGGCAGCGCCGGCGCTCGGCTCCGATCCGAGCGGCGTCCGGTCGACTGTGAGCTGTCAGCCAGATCGCGCTCAGACCGACGTTCGATCGGACACGCCCTGCGGCCTATTCCGGCCACACGACCACTTCTTCTCGCGCGACGGCAGGACGATGTACGTCGCGGCGCTCAACTCAACCTGGATCGTCGACGTCAGCAACGTTCTCGACGCGACCTGCCCGCCGAACGGCCGGCATCCGGCGGGCGTCCTCTGTCCGCCGATCACCGTGCGGACGATCGCGATCATCCCGAACGCGACCGGCGAGGAGCGGAGCACGTCCGAAGTGATCGATCTCTCGCACCAGGCGGACGTGACACCCGACGAGAAGATCCTCGTCATCGCCGACGAGAAGGGTGGCGGCACGTCGAATACCGACTGCAACAGCCAGCCCAACTCGAACACGAGCGGACGCCTGGGAGGCCTTCACTTTCTCGCGCTCGGCGAGATCGACGGCGTGCCGCGGTCGCAGGGTGCTACCCCGTCGAGGCCCAAGAAGCTCGGGTTCTACGTGAACCCGAACCCGGCCCTCGGGCCAGATCCCGTTCAGGAGGCGATCGACGCGCTCAACACGAGGCGAACGTTGAGCAGCCTCCCGCGCCTTGAGCGCGGCTGCACAGTGCACGTCTTCCGGATCGGTGGAAACGGCACCGCGTCACCCGGCCCGGCAGCGCCGGGCTTCGACGGCGTCTCTCGCCTCCCGCACCGCCAGCTCGTGACCGGCTGGTACGGCGCCGGCACCTGGCACGTCGACTTCTCGCGGCCGCCGAGCGACACCGACGGCACCGCGGAGGACAGCCGGACGACCTGGGGCAACACGCTCGGGTGGAACATCATGCCCGGCGCCGACACGTGGTCGGCGAAGGAGTACAAGGGCAAGATCGCGTCCGGCGACATGCTCCGCGGCTTCGACGTCTTCGGCTTCGAGACCCAGCCGCCTCGCGACGGTGACGGCGACGGCGACGATGACGTCGACGACGACGGTGACGGCGACGAGGACGACGACGGAGACGGCCACGACGACGATGGCGACGGTGACCACGACGACTCGGACGAGAACCGCATCTTCAACCTGCTCGGCTGGTAGCTCATAACAGCGGCCGCGAGTGATCGCTAGTCGTCTCGCACTACACGAAGGGCCGGCATACGCCGGCCCTTCATGCATCGCGTAGCGGCGTCGGCCTAGGCGGTCGTCTTTGCGCGTGCCTTCTTGCGCGCATGCTGCTTGATGAACCGCTCCACGGCGTCGTGCGCCTCGGCGTCGTCGATCTGCTTGGGCGGCGACTTCATCAGATAGGCGCTCGGGGCCTCCAGCGCTCCTGAGATGCCGTTGTTCAGCGCCAGCTTGGCGAGCCGGACGGCGTCGATCACGATTCCGGCGGAGTTCGGCGAGTCCCAGACCTCGAGCTTGAGCTCCAGGTTGAGCGGAACGTCCCCGAAAGTGGTCCCCTCCATCCGGATGTAGGCCCACTTGCGATCGGTCAGCCAGGGCACGTAGTCCGACGGTCCGACATGGACGTTCTTCGCGCCCATGTCGTAGTCGAGCACCGAGGTGACAGCGTTCGTCTTCGAGATCTTCTTCGACTCGAGGCGCTCCCGCTCGAGCATGTTCAGGAAGTCCGAGTTTCCGCCGACGTTCAGCTGCATCGTCCGATCGAGGCGGACACCGCGGTCCTTGAAGATCTGCGTCAACACTCGATGGGTGATCGTCGCGCCCACCTGCGACTTGATGTCATCGCCGATGATCGGAAGGCCGCGCTCCTCGAACTGCTTGCGGAAGTAGCCGCCTTTGGCGATGAAGACCGGCATGCAGTTCACCATCGCGCAGCCGGCGTTCAGGATCTGCTCGGTGTACCACTTCGTCGCGAGCTCGGAACCGACGGGGAGGAAGTTGACGACCACGTCCGTGTCCGTCTCTTTGAGGATCCGGACGACGTCGTCGGTGTCGCCCGGCGCTTTCTCGACGACCTCCGAGAGGAACTTGCCGATCCCGTCGTGGGTCATGCCGCGCGAGACGGTTACGCCGGTCTTCGGCACCTCGGCGAACTTGATCGTGTCGTTCGGGTGCGCCCAGATCGCCTCGGACAGGTCCTTGCCAACCTTGTCCGAGGTGACGTCGAACGCCGCGGTGAACTCGATGTCTCGGACGTGGTAGCCGCCGAGGTCGACGTGCATCAGTCCGGGCACGAACTCGTCGGGCGGCGCGTTCTTGTAGAACTCGACGCCCTGGAGGAGCGAGTTCGCGCAGTTACCGACGCCGATGATCGCGACGCGGACGCGGTCTTTGCTTCGGGAGGTCCTGCCGTTGGTGGATGCCATGGGTTTCGTGCTCCTTCCGTCGTGCCGCCGCGCCGGAAGGCGCTCGGCCAAGATCTCGTTGATCAGCTCGTTGGTGGTGGTTCGCCGCTCGGCGGCGCGCTGCTGAAGCCTCTGCTTGAGGTCGGCAGGCATCCGTAGGAGAATCGCGCCTGCGCCTTTCGGAGCAGCGCCCTTCCGGCCGGTCGGCTCGAAGGGAACCGCGAAGCGCGACGCGAGGATTCCGACCGCAACGTCGTTCAGGTTGCTCCGTCGGTCCGAGACGGTCTTCGCGAGCCGCGCCTTCAGCTCACCCGGCATCCGAACGAGAACATCTTTTCTGCTAGCACTCAAGTGCTATCAGCATAGCTCAGTCCTGCTTCAGCTGCCTCCGTACGTGCAAGACGCGCTGCACGACCGTCAGCCAGGCGGTGACGTTCAGCAGATACACGGCCCACGAGAGCAGACCCCACGGAGCGAGGAACAGGCCGCTGACGATCAGCGTCACGCGTTCGGCCCTGCTGCCGATCCCAACATCTCCTTTGAGAGAGAGCGCCTCGGCCCGGGCCCGCGTGTAGCTGACGAGGAATGACGCTGTCATCGCGGCGAAGGTTGCAGCGAGCGCGATCTCGTTCCCTTCCCGCGCGAACACGATCGCGATCACGCCGAGCATCACTGCCTCCCCGACTCTGTCGGTCGTCGAGTCGAGGAAGGCGCCGAAGGGCGTTCCGCGGCCGCTTTGCCGGGCGAGCGCGCCGTCGAGGACGTCGAGTAACGACCCCGCCACGAACAGGATGGCTCCCGCCCAGAACCACAGGATCTCGTTGCGGTACTCGAAGTACACGGCTACTGCGGCCGTCGCACAGATCGCAAGGCCAAGGGCCGTGAGCGCGTCCGGCGTCACCCGCGTCCGAGCAAGGCCGACCATCGACCGGGCAGCCAGGCTGCGGACGCCGGTCGTGTACCCCTCCTTCACGCGCAGCAGCGCGCTTTCTCGGGCCATTAGGTCAGCGCGGGCCGGCTGCTGAAGAAGCGGCGAGCCTCGCGGCGGTACACGAGCGGAGCGGCGAGGCCGGCCACGGCGATGCCGGCGAGGATGTCGAGCCAGAAGTGGTTCCCGGTCGCGATGACCGAGAACCAGACCCATGCGGGCCAGATCAACCAGACCGCCTTGAGCACCGGCGACCGCACGAAGACGGCCAGCGCGATGCCGACGATCAGTGCGTCGGCGGAATGGAGGCTCGGCATGGCCGCGTACGGGTTCGACGCGAGCTCGACGAAGCTGGAGCCATGATTGGGCGAGCCGAGCCCGGCGAGCGTGTCCACGAAGCCGAACTCCGGGAACATCCTCGGCGGAGCCGTCGGCAGCAGGACGTAGCCGAAGAGCCCGACCACATTCGCGAGCATCAAGACGTTCCGGAATCGGGTGAAGGACTCATGCCGCCGCAGGTAGACCCATAGGAGGGCGAGCCCGACGACCGCGAACTGCGACAGCCAGTACGTCCACTGCATCGTCACGGCAAGGGCGTGCGAGGACTGCGTCCAGCTCTGCAGCGAGAGCTCCCACAAACCGGTCGCGTGCCGCTCGAAGTCGATCACGCTGCGGGCGTTCTCGAACGCCTTCGCCGGACTGCGATCGGCGACGCCCCTGGCGACCTGGTAGGCGAGGACGAAGCCAAACCAGATCAGCACCTGGCGAAGGAGGTGCAGCCACCCCCGGGGCAGCAGGCGGCCTTGAGCGACGGTTGCGGTGGCGGCAGTCACGAAGGGGTCATTCTAGAACGGCGACCGGCTTCCCCAAAACGGGGTGGTCAGCCGCCGATCTGAGACATCGAACGAGAGGCGCGAACGAAGCCCTCGTCGTTGATGCGGTGCTTCAGCTCCTTGTGGCGAACAGCCCACCGGACGAGCTCGCCGAGCTCCTTGTCGCCGGCGCCGTCGCGGATCGGAGCCTTTAAGTCCCACTCCCGCCGCGAGAAGAGGCACGTCCGAAGCTGGCCGTCGGCGGTGAGACGGATTCGGTCACAGGACGAGCAGAACGGTTCGGACACCGGGTTGACGAAGCCGATCTCTCCGGCCCCGTCTGCGAACCGGAACCGCCGGGCGGTCGAGGACGTTTTCGCCGCGATCTCCTCGAGCGGCCAATGCTCCTCGATCAGCGCCCGGATTTCGCCGCCGGTCAGGACGTCGTCACCTGCCCAGCGCTCCTCGGCGTCGAGCGGCATGAACTCGATGAACCGAATGACGTACGGCTTCCGGCGCGCGAGTTCGGCGAGAGCGGGTACCTCCTCCTCGGTGAAGCCGCGAATCGCGACGCAGTTCACCTTGATCGGCCGGAGCTCGGGATGACGCTCGGCGGCCTCGAGGCCGGCCAGGACCCGGTCGAGTGCATCACGCCGGGTGATCTCCGCGAAGCGCACGTGGGACAGCGAGTCGAGAGAGACGTTGAGCCGCCGGAGCCCGGCTTCGACGAGCGGCGCGGCATAACGGTCGAGCAGCACGCCGTTCGTCGTCAGGGAGAGATCCTCCACTCCCGGCGTCTCGGCCAGCATCGAGACCAGCACGGGGAGGTCGCGCCGCGCGAGCGGCTCGCCGCCGGTCAGCCTGATCTCCGAGACGCCCATCGCCGCGAGGACGCGAACGATCCGGGCGATCTCTTCGAAGCTCAGGATCTCGTCGCGCCCCAGCCACTCGAGGCCTTCGGCCGGCATGCAGTACCGGCACCGGAAGTTGCACTTGTCGGTGACAGAGACGCGCAGGCTCTTGATCTCACGGCCCCAGCCGTCCACGAGCGATTCCACACGCAGAGGGTAACCGGAGGCCGTAGGCTTGCCTTCCGGGGAAGAGCTTTTTTCCCACCCACGTTCGAAAGGAGTACCGATGTCAGATATGGAGCAGGAAGGCGGCCAGGGCGGCGGCACGGAAGAGGGCGGCGGCATGGGCGGCGGCTCAGAGGGCGGCCAGGAAGGCGGCGGCATGGGCGGCGGCTCCGAGAGCGGCGGCTCCGAGAGCGGCGGCTCCGAGGGCGGCGGCTC